>NC_014410.1:0-300000 GCF_000145615.1 Thermoanaerobacterium thermosaccharolyticum DSM 571 | reverse complement strand
CTGTTATCCACTGTGGTATAGTGCTGTATTTTATAAAATTGTACTGTTCTGCACTGCCACCTGAATAGATGTGTCTTACTACCTTGTCATATCCTGCAAGCGTACCATCTACCATCACATTCCACTTGCCTGAGTAAAGTTTCTTATCATTAGATTTTGGTGGAATTGGGTTTGCAAAAGGAATTATTGCCGTAATTGTTACAGGAGTATCAATGGCTAAATTCAAATCTCCTGAATCATCTATTACTGCAGCATAAACATTCTTAGACTTTGGCATATAAATTAATCCTGTCAAAAAAGTAATTAAAGTGATAATAGATAGAATTCTTTTAAATCTTTTTGACAAAAGCATCAACTCCTTTTAAATTTTTTCTATAAAAAAAGAAGCCTCAGTTTCACCTGAAGCTTCTATAAAGTAAGCATTATATACTCGGAGGCGTAGTATATTTAGCTCTCCATATCATTATTGTCCCATCATTTAAATACTGTACTGCATGGTCTAAATTCTCAGCTACAAATCTTAGAGGAAGCATTGTATATCCACTTTTGACATATACTTTTCTTGGCATTTTAACAGTGTTTCCATCTACTACTGCATTATCAGAACCTACTTTTAATACAACTGTTTTTCCTTTATCTTTTATGGTTATTTCTTGTGTTTTAGAGTCGTAATCAACTGTCGCACCCAATTCTTCCATTACGCCTCTAAGCGGTATCATTGAGACTCCATTATCGGATATGACTTCCGTCGGCAGTTTCCCTTTATTTTCTTTAAGCTCATATCTTACAGTAATGTCGTCTTTTCCAATCCAAACATCTACCCCATCCCAATTATAGATACATTCATCAGTATATCCATTCCACTTAGGATCAATCAAATATCTATTGTATGCAGGATCTTTTAAACCTTCCCATCTATCATAAAAATTTTGAAGCAATACATCTTTGTATTTCGTCTCTTGCCACGGAGTACCATTAATGCTGACAAGATTTATTGTAACAAGTCCTTTCCAAAAATCGTATTTTAATGTGTCAGGATTATTATACTTGATTTCGCCATATAATTCTTTATAATTTTCTCTCAGTTTAGTAACATCGCATAACGCAACCGCACTACCACCTTCACTTTGATAATATTCTAAATTATTATTTGCTAAAAAGCTTCCAACTACAACAATTAATCTGTCCGTATTTTTAAGCTTATCGCTATATGCTATTTCTTTTTCTTTACCCGGCATAATACTATACCATCCTAATTTGTCATGACCATTTTCATCAGGTGATATTGCTTTTATCCAGCCTTTGTCTATCCAGTCTTGATAAGGTAATTCATCACTCTGACTTGAAGCTAAAGCAAAAACAGGAATGGATAAAAAGATTAGTAAAAACGCAATGACCATAGAAACAGTTTTTCTCATTTTAAAAGCTCCTTTCTTTCATTTTAATAATCAAATACATCTTTCAAATCGATTTCCAATGATTCAAAAATCCCTACCTTTATATTGTCTTCTTCTGAATATACTTCTGGTCTTTTGTATTTACCATCTTCGCCTAAATGGTACGACAGCACAGTTTTTTCATCAGGAAATACGATCCAATATACTTTTACTCCAGCCTTTTCATATAAATAAAATTTTTCTTTTAAATCCCTCTTTAATGTTGAAGGAGAAACTACTTCTACAATCATATCAGGACTTCCTTTACAGCCTTTATCATCCAGTTTTCTCGGATCACACACTATCACTATGTCAGGCTGTACTACATTTGTCACATCATCACTAACATTCTCATCAAGCAATCTTACATCAAATGGAGCATTATAGACCTCACAAGTCTTTCCTTTTAAATAATTATGGATATAAGCAAATAATTCTCCTACAACTTTCTGATGTTTCCGCTCCAGTGATGGACTCATATTATATGGAACTCCATTTATTATCTCCCATCTTTCTCCTTCCGGCCACGTCAAATAATCAGCATACGTATATTTTTTACTTTCTTTTGGTAATGACATATATATTCCCTCCTGTATAAAGCTGTCCTATTTGACATTTTTATCAAGCCAAACTTATGCTCTTTCCGTTATTCCAAAGTTCATATTCACTTAAGTCTATATCACTGTTCCAACTTATGCCATACCCTCCAACGTCAACTTTTACTGCTCTAAAATATGCTTTATTTTTTAATAGTTCAAATGGCCATTCATTAAGTTTTTGTTTGATATCATATTCTTTTATTACTCCATTTTCAAAAGTAACAATCAATTTGTAATCATCTGCAGCCTTTACATCAATAATTTTATACATATCTCATCACTCCAATCCGGGTAACCTTATGAATTTTTGACTTTCCCAAATATCTAATAGCTCGTTTTGATATTTACTTGCCCACTCAATAATCATTTCTCTTGCCCTTTTAGGAAGATCTCCCTCAATCATTTCTAAAGTATTTATGTTAAACATACCTACATATTCACCATATATAGCATGAAAATGCGGTGGTAAATGATCTCCAAAATACATTTTTATTACTATCCCATAAAACCTCGTTATTTCTGGCATTTTAATATCACTCCTTATTTTTAAAACATTAATATATCCGAATTTTCTTGAAACATTACACTTATATTATATCATAAACATCCATATTCATGTTATTTTTTCTAAATATTATAAAATTTTGCTTTTTGATTCAGAGAAAACTCTTTGATCTCCTTATCTATTGTTAATAATACATATCTACCATCTCTAAACTCGACCCTGCCACATATCCATCTAAGACTCCAATTATCCCATAAATCTACGAAATCACCAGAATGCAGATCATACCCTCCTATGTTATATCTGTCTGTCTCATAATTCCATTTAACAAAACCATTAATCACTTCCATCTCGATATCCCCCTTTAAGAAATCATAATATTGAAACATGCTACTCTACTAAGACCCAAAACATTAAGCTCAAATCAAAATTAAATTTGCCTCCCGGCAGGGAATAAAAACAGAGCCTGCGAATTGAAGGTCAAGAGGCGTGGGAGGGATACCGGACTGAAGCGCAGCGAAAGGAGGATATGCTCACACGGCAAAAGCGAACCTCTTGACCGTAAACCGAGCAGGCGTATAATCCAAAAAGCGGGAGGCAAATTTTAAAAAAGTACTCGCAAGAGTACTTTCCATTATTTAGACCCAAAAAATATACAAAAAATAAAAGCACTTCTGCAAATATAAGCAGAGGTGCGTTATAAATTCGGATTTTTGATTAGCAAAGCGAAAATGAAAAATCCGTACTTCTATAATAGAATTTTATACAATATAATTTTCAAACAAAATGTAGTGAAAATCATTTTATCTCAATTTACTGATTAGACACTCTTTGACTATTATAGTATTTCCTTAAAGCTATGATTCCAAGGATTTCTAGCCCAATACCTATTCCTATGCAAAGTCCATCTACGAAATCTCCAACTACAATGTATCTTCTAATAATTTCCGTAAAAGAAATCAGTAAAGCACCTGCAAAAATAAAGTGATACCCAAGTTTGCTATTTTTTAGCTGCTTTCTCAAAATCATGTATAAATCTCCCTTTATTAAACTAAGAACAAAACACTAAAATACTGTTTACTTTTATGTTCATCGTGTTATAATATAAGTGAGAGTAATCGGCACCGCAAAGTGCGGTCGCCCAGCGTAAGTTATAAAGTTATAACCACTCTGGTTGCAGCAGGGTGGTTATTTTTTTCTGTTAAAACTAAGAATTGCTATGACGAACATTCCAAACATTATCATTAAAGACAATGTTTCATATGTATTCATCATAAGCAACCACCTCCCTTCGCGGGAAAGTGGCAACCACACCCTGCTATATCCGATTACTCTATCCATATAATACCACAATAACGTAGATATCTACAACATAAGAATGCAAAATCTGTTTCTAAATCAGTAACTTTTCAAATAAAGCTCTCTTTTTCCGTCTATTTGGTAATACCGGATCAAGTAGCTTTAAAATGACCGAATCATTGTCTTTACTGAAAGGGTTGGGACAGTAAGGAAAAGCCGTTCCTTTAATATATGTATAAAAAGAAAATTCATCTACATCACTGTTTGATGCTAAAGGAAAGATAATACTAAATTCATTGTCAAGCTTATCCATACACTCATTCCATCTCCATTTTGCAGCCGATGCAACAATAAAAGCCTCATCTGCTCTATACATCTCTCTAATCCTTGACGAATCCAAAACACCAAGATCTCTAATGACATATTCATATTGTCCTGCCTTAATCTCTTTGACCAACGTATCAAAATTCCAATCACCTCTGTCTTTACTCTCATTTAATGCAAAAATATCTATTCCATGAATCACATGCGAATCTTTTACTTTCCCTTCTTTTGCTTTCAAAACATTTATGAAATATGAGAACGCAGGTCTTTGGTTATCCTCTATAACAGCTACCGAATAGCCTGAACGTGAAAGAAAAGAAGCTAAAGAAAAAGCTGTATGAGTACATCCCAAACCATGTGCGGCACCAGCAACTGCTATAACAATAACACCAGAAGGTCTCTCTTCTATTACTACTCTTTCTCTATTTCGTCCACCATCACTTACAAACTGCCCTGTATGCCATCTTGCAGCCTGTGAATATGTTGCAGGAGTAGACAGCAAAACATTATTAATTATCTCATTCCAATCTAAATCTTTTACCTCTGCAACTATATCGTATATACCAAGGCCAACTATAGAAGAAATTATCTCATCGCCTGGTTTTCTTTCAGGAGCAATAATGATCACTCTTGTATTTGGCCTTGATATTCTAAAACTTTGAAGTGCAGAAACAATCTCCTTTCCTGGAAAAACATCTATATCTACCAGTATAGCCTCAGAAGAAATTCTTGAAGCTGAGTAGAATACATCTTTCACGCTTTCAGAGTCCAGTTTACCAATATGCTTAAAAACAATATCTTCTCCACTTTCCAAAATATCTTTTATCTTCTCTGACATCTGTTTAGTAACAATAATTGATAGAAGCAAATTTTCACCTCCATAAAATTAAAAGCACTTCTGCAAATATAAGCAGAGGTGCGTTATAAATTCGGATTTTTGTTTTGAGTAAAACGAAAATGAAAAATCCGTACTGCTTTTAATACAATTTTTGCATGTTCAATTCATAAACGTGTTAATAATAGAATGATTGTTTACTTTTGCACTTTTTTGTGTTATAATAAACATAGGTAATCGGCACCGCAAAGTGCGGTCGCCACACAGCGAAAAATTTATCTAATCACTCTGCGTGGCGGGCAGGGTGATTATTTTTTTCCTTTGTTGTTATCCTTTATCAGGCTAACAATCAAGGAGATTAGTGATATTGTAAACATCCCAAATGCAATCATTATCTGAATTGCTTGGTATGTACTCATATCACACCACCTCCTTTCTTTTGCGAAATAGAGGTGGCAACCACACCCTGCTATATCCGATTACCATATCCATATAATACCATAAAAGTCCATATATCTTCAATATAAAAATCTATTTCTATTCTTTTTCAATTTGATATTTCATCCTTGATATCTCATAAATAATTCCGATACGGAAATCAAGCAGATCGTCTAATTTTTGGTTATTATGGCTATTATACCAGCATAACCCATCTGTATATACATGATCGTAAAGTTTACTGACATCATATTCATCAGCTTCAATATATCCCCTTTTAAATCCAACACCTGCAGCTATAGAATGCATTCCATTATATACAAAACAGATATTTATAGGTGAAAAATAATAGGCCTTATGATTGGTTTTTTGATATACAAATTCATTTCTCCCTATATTTTTAATACTTTCTCTCATCTTTTCTCTGTGCCATGGAAAAACTAAAACACATTCTTTTGCTAAATCAACCTCTTTTACTTCAGCATCGGCTTCATATATTGAAAGCCTGATTCCTTCTTTATTGTAATAATAGTAAGGAAAAGGAAGTTGTATTCTCAATTCCCTATCAAACCATTCTTCCCTATAAAAAATATCCGTTAAAATATCATATTTTAAATCTTCTCTAACAACGCTAAGTATATAATCCAATATTAAAATCTGGTCTTCTTTTGTTTTTTCTTCTTCATAGATTTGTTGAGCAAATTCAAGAGCATACTTAAACTCATAAGCCGGATCCATCTTAGCTAAAAAACTTTTATTTTCTACCCTTCTCTTAAAAATTGTTCTAAACAAAACTTCGTCCCACCTCCTCTTCTAACAATTTAATGACGTTGTAATAAATCCTGCCTTGAAGAAATGGTTCATAATGCATCAAAGATATCAGTTCATTACACGCCCTCATGTATTTTTGCTCTTTAAGGGCCTTTTTAATTTTAACAAGGTGAAAAATGTATGACATATGAAGTATATCTCTTTTTTCATATTTTTTGGAAGGTTTCAATTTCTTAAATTCCACGTAAAATTCCTGCAAAGCCCTTCTTGCCTCTAAATTCCTTTCTTCTCCCTCATCATTTTCCCAGCTGTTATAAGGATTTAAAATATAATAAAGCTTTTCCATCTCTCTGCCTCCATTATAATTTATTCATTCACAAATAATCAATTAGATACTATTTAAAAAAGTCTAACGGATTTACAGCCTTCCCTCCGTTTCTCACTTCAAAGTGAAGATGAGGACCTGTGCTTTTCCCTGTAGAACCTACATAGCCAATAACATCACCTGCTCTTACAATTTGACCTTTATTTACCGCTATTTTAGATAAATGAGCATATCTTGTTTCTAAATTGTTGCTGTGCCATATAAAGACAACTAATCCGTAACCGTCATTCCATCCTGCATATACTACCTCGCCATCTGCTGCAGCTTTGACTGGAGTGCCTAGCGGTGCAGCAATATCAACACCAGAGTGATACCTTTCTCCACCATAAACAGGGTCAATCCTCGTACCAAAACCTGAAGTTATTGTGTACCCACTAGACAATGGCCATTTAAGTTCATTTTCAACAGGCGTCCACCCACTAGAAATATCAGTAGCAGGCGAATCCAAAAACTCAGAAAAATCAATGCTTAGAAATTCCTTAACCTTATCTTTTTGTTCTTTAGTAAAGTTCAGCATATTTAAAACTTCATCAACACTTCTAAGCCGGTAAATAGGATATCTAACAACATCATCACCTTCCTTAACTTCTATATATCCTGTTATCTCTATAAACATCTTTGCCAGTTCTTCAATTTCATTAAGGTTTGCCTTACTAAAATCCTGCTTAAATCTTACAGCATCTATGGCAACAAGATCTTTCCAATCAACTTCTACACCTTCGCTATAAGGATTTTTTGTACTTTCACTTACCTTTTCTGCAGTACTTATGTACATCTGAACTTGCTCATAGCTTACAAGAGGTATCTTTTCATAAGCAGTAACAGGTCCAGCAAAAGCCAATGTAAGAAATACAATTGGAATCAAAATAAAAAGAAGTGCAAACTTTAAAACACTTCCTAGATCATCAGGCAAAAAAGCTATGATCACCTTTCCTAAAACTTGCATTAATTTCCGCCTCCAGTAAGGTACTGAAGCTCATAAGGCGCCGCCTCAATCTTAATATGAATCTTCTTAGTACCTGCAACAAAAAGTCCTTCTCCCCTTTTTGCGTTTGCTAAAAGATCGTGCTCGGCTTCAGACAAATTCATAAGCCCTGATATTGTCTCTAAGTCCTTTTCTCCTTGTGCAAGAAGAAGTTTAAAAGTAGGATTGTCCAGAAGTGCCTGTCCATATCTTTGAACCTCTGGTGCAAGAGAATCAATTATATTTTGGATTATCACGACAAGGCTTCCATTGTATTTCCTTATTCTTTTTGAAGTATCCCTTAAAAATGCTATTGCTTGAGGTGTCTGAGGATCTACAAGCATCCAAGCCTCATCTACAACTAAGATTGTCTTCTCCTTTCTATCCCTTTCAATAATATTCCATGCAAAAGACAGAACATTAAAGTACTGTGCTCTTTTTACTTGATCCTCTGCATTCTGCAGTTCATGCACATCAAAAACAATAAAATCAGAATCAGCTTCAACAGTGCTTGGCCCAGCCCAAAGGTACGAATCCGCTCCTTCAGCAGCTCTTTTAAGAAGCACTGAAAGTCTTCCATACGCATCAGGATTGTTTTCAGATGCTTTAACACAATACTCATAAAGCTCCCTAATATTTGGCCACGTATCATTTGAAATGTCCTCAGGATTCGTATCCCACAAAATGCCAGCCTTTTTATACACTTCTACTAAAGCATCTTCCAATGCTGCCTTTTCAACATCTGTCAAATCTCTAAGATATAAACTAAAAAAAGTCCTTAATGTCTGAATATGTAGTGCCAAAGGACTCTTAAGAGAATTAGATTCATCTGTCTCTTTCTCCTCAACCGGTCTTAACCTTACTTGTAGAGGATTTATTCTGCCTTCACCGCCTGTGCAATTAATCCACACTCCATTAAGCTTTTTGCACATATCCTTATATTCTCTCTCTGGATCTATAATAATCACTCTGCTGCCTTGCATGTATTCTCTTAAAAGAAGCATTTTAGCAGTAAAGCTCTTTCCTGCTCCAGGCTTTGCTAAGATAATCCAGTTAGAATTAGTCCTGTCTCCACCCCGCTTCCATATATCAACCAAAACCAATCCTCCATCTCTATCCTTTCCCAATACAACACCACTTCCATCATTTATGCCTGATGCAGTAAAAGGAAAAGAAGCAGCAACAGTTTCTGCAGGCATATTTCTTCCTCCTGCATCCTTTACATCATCGTGTAACATACACCATGGTCCTACAGCCTTAAGACCTTCCTCCTGCCTAAAGACAAGAATTCTCCCTCTCATCCCCGAAGCTGCTAAAGTTGATTCAACCTGCCGCACTTTCCTATCAAGACTTTGCTGGTCATTATCAAGAACCATTAAAACCACAGTAACATAAAAAACTTGCTGTTGTTCCTGGTCTATTTTTCTCATAAGCTCCTCAGCATCCTTCAAAGATTGCTCAGTTCGCTGTATTGTAAGGGCATTACCGCCCATTTCAAGTCTGCCTGCATATTCCCCTATAGCCTTATTTAAACTTAAAATGAGATTTGTCGGATCAGTAGGTTCAATGTGAACAGAACACACAACACCAGGCATTGCTGCAATCTTAGAAAGCCATGCAGCATTTACTTTAGGAGGATAACCTGCAATAACCATTATCCTTGCAAATTGATCATTAAAAACAACCTGCTTTCCACTAAATTCAAGTGCTTGAGGCGATATCATATCAATCAAACCTGTAAGTACATTTGCTTCTTTTTTTCTCATAATTTCACCTCTTTACCAATCTTATGACTTAGCTTTCAAAGACAGGCGGCAAGTAAGGTCCACTAAATGCCGGTGCTTTCTCAAAAGCCGCCTGAGATGGATGCGTAAAACTAAAAAGCATATCTATAATTTCTTGATCAGAAATTACATCCGATTTTAACCCTGATTTTTCAAGATTAGATGCAAGCTCGTGTGCCTTCACTTTCAGCTCCTCTTTTTCCTTACCTGAAAGCATAATAAAAAAGCGCCTTTCTATTGCCTCACCGCTGGTGACAATAGAAGCAACGTATTTCAAATATTCTTGAAGCAATCTTTTCTTTGTCATATTCACCTCTTCTTTCGATTTCAGCTGAAGAGAAACAATATATGGGTCAAGATCTACAGGCCGCCCCATAGTAAATATCTGCATAGCATCTTTAAAACCGTTTAAAGCCTCATACATCGACTGAATTATTCTCTTCTTCTCATTCTCACTTTTTAATCCTATATTTAATGGCCAAGCTCTTAAAACGCATACATATCTCCCATCTTTCAATAAAATCATATTATCTCCAACATCTCTGACAGGGAACCAATCCTGTACAGTCTTCTTTTTCAATTCATCTGTTTTTATTTTCTCTTTTCTAGAAACTTTTTCTCTTTTTAATACACCTATCAACCTCTATTCCCTCCCAGTATATTAAGATATCTTTTCTGCTTCTTGCTCCATCTAATGTAATATTTTATTAAGCTTAACACACTGCTTCCGTCTGGTCCTGGAATAACTAAAAAGTATGCAAGTCCGGTAAATATAAACACAACTAAATATCTTATTAAAGATTGAGTAAAAATAGATAAAACAACATAGACAAAAATACCTGCCAAAAAACCTAAGAGAACAAAAAAAAGTTCATTCCATCCAAAACCGGGCAGCAATTCAAATTTTCCTGAAATATTCTTAGGTACCTGATACAAATTCAATTACCCCCTCAATATAGCTTTTCTTAATATATACATGCTTCCTGCCGACTGTCCAGCCTGACCTACTGCAGATCCCATTCCGGTATGATATGCAAACTGTCTTAAGACAGCAGGAGTCTTAAATGCTACCCAAAGCCAGCCTATAAGCATCAGCAAGTTCAAAACAGGTGAGCTGAACTGCATATTCACTCCTGTAGAAAGAAATCCTCTTATCATAAAAGTTTGAACAGCTTGAGAGAGAGATAATACAATAAGCTCTCTCCACCATACTGTCCATACGCCTTCATCTGGCCTTGTAAGTCCTACAGCCATGATTGGCGCTGAAACTGAAAGAAAAGCTATCTCTACTGCCCTTATTCCCGTCTGAACCAAAATCAATATCCAGACTACTAATGCTATGAGAGCTATGAAGATAACTGCAGAAGAAAAAGAAGATAGTTCTGAAAGTATATTCTGAAGCCCTGCAACAGGGTTGTTTGCCTGTGTTGAAGGCAGTGATGCAACAGCCTTTGCAAGTTCCGTCCCCCATTCATAAATTGTACTCACAGCCCAAGGACCTGCTGAAACCATTAAAGCAGCAAAGCCTGTCCTTTTAACCAGTTCAAAAGGCCGAGCAGAGGAATCACCTGAAGTGTATAAAATATATGCCTTTAATGCTTCGGCAGCAACCTTTACTCCCAAAAGAGTTCCTGCTATAAGCTTAGTAAAGTAAATCGCGTTAGTTATATAAGGCGTATTAAGGATTTTTAAAGCCAAAGCCATTTCATCTCCTAAAAAGGAGACAAAAAGGCTTAAAAGGCTGTCAAGTATATTTGAAAAAAAGTTTGTCACTGAATTCATAATCATGTTTTCTATTGAAGCTAACAAAAAAACACCTCCTAAAAGGACCTTAAATGTAGCCCTTTTAATTATTTAAAATATGATAAAAAGACTTTAACAAGTGATGCAGCACTCATTCCAATTGCTCCTCCAATCAATACGTTTTTTATAGATCGATTATGAGCAGCAGTGACAGACGGATCACCATCTCCCATCTGTTTCATAAGAGCATGATATCCAATAGCTGCTCCACTGGCGGCCGGAATGATATAAAGAATCCATGTTAAAGCATCATTTAAAAGATTAAAAGCACCAGTAACAATTGTTGGCATAAAATCTCCTCCTTCATCTTAATTTTGATAGCAAACTTTCATTTGTTTTGTCTGCTTCCGTCATTTCTTCCTCTTGAATATTTGGTACCCAAACAGGAACAGCTCTCACCTCCTTTTTAATAGCATCTGAAACTATAGAAGGTATTAGATCTTCATTTGCAGGCCATTCAGAAAGATCAGGAAGTGGAAGATAAGCAGGGTTGTATCTAGCTTGAAGAATAAGTGATTTATCCTTTGGCCACCTTAATACCTCATCCGGAAGTAAAAGAGGCCTTCCTGTAAGGCCTTCTGTAGTGCCATGACTAAAATCTGTGTTTTTAACCTGTGAAGAATAGCTTTCTGTCTTAACAGTGTATTGACCTGTCTTTCCACTTATTATTTTTGCTGTTTCTAAATCTGTAGTAAGTATATATACCCATGTTGCGCAGTTTCCTGTAATCGTCTGAGAAAGTTCCCTATATTTAGCTTTAATTTGCGATATATCCTGAACAGCTAATAAAAACCGCATACCTCTGCCTGCTGCAACGGTAACTTTTCTATCAAATTCAGGTATTGATGGAAGATTGCCAAACTCATCCAATATGAAGTTGACCCTTTTTGGCAGTATCCCTCCATTTCTGTTTGCAAGATCAACTAAAGCCTGATATGTTTGTGTTATATATAGAGAAGCTAATACATTCCTCGTGCTCCTTTCATCAGGTATAACGATAAAGACAGCCGCTTTTTCCTTCCCTAAGTCATCTAAATTATGATCCTGATTTGATGTAAGCCAAATAACCGCAGGATCTGACCAAAGCCTAAGCTGTGCTGCAGTTCCTGTAAAAATTGAGCTTCTTAATCTATCTTCTGAAAGTGCTGCAACACCATAAGCTGAAGATGCAGGATGTTCTTTAGGAAGAGAGCAAAAATATTCATCTAGCAGATCTCCACCATTTGCTCCCATTTGATGTAGCATTTCATATACACTACCTAAATGTCTTGCCTCATAAGGTGCAAAAGATGACACAGCCAAAATCAAAGCAGCAGTTAAGCTTTCCTGTGACTGTGGCCATATAGGATCACCTGTGTACTGCTGCTGATTGCTTATAATATTCGCAACATCCCATGCTGCTTGACTTGCAGCAGAATAATCATTAGAGTCCAGTGCAGATGAAACGTGCAAAAGTGGATTCCATTGATTCCCTCTATATGGATCTCTAAGATCAATAAGTATTACTTTATACCCTTGCTTTTTTAAATACTCTGATGAATAACTATAGATCTCGCCTTTCGGATCGGATACAATAATACTCTCTCCAGCTTTCCCTAAATTCCAAATCGTAGGAAGTATAACTCTTCTAGACTTTCCGCTTCTAGTTGATCCTATTACAAGGCAATGTCCATCTCCAGTATCCAGCCACACTCTTTCTCTTTCAGCACCTACTACAAATCCGCCTTTTGATAGATTGCTGTTTGTATTCCATACTGTAAATGTCTTTGAAATTTCCTTTTCTGTTCTCCACCTTGCAGTACCATGCTGTCCCTGTCCAAACGCTTCAGGTAGATTCATCACATCACTTTTTCTCTTTTTTCTACCGTATATAGGAGAAAAAATAGAAATTAATGCTGCAAAAAAAGCAGGTTGTAGCCACATCCACGGAATTCGCACTTCCTCTTTTTCTAATAAAAATACTCCTAACAAAGGCTTTTCTTTTATATATGACATCCATATATTAGAACCATTCTTAAAACCATAATCTCTCGCATAAAGCGGAAAAACACACAAAAAAGGTCCAAGTAAAAAGTCGGCAATAAGAACTAAAATAACTAAAACGACTCTAAACTTCACGACTTTCACTCCTTCTTTCAACAGCCTTTCTTTTCTTCTCCATTTCCTTCTTTGCTGCAATGGTACCCTGTGCTTCGGCTCTCAGTCTTTCTCTTTCCAAAGCTCTCCACGCTGAACGCCATACTGAGTTAGTAAGTCTTGTTGTATCTATTGTTTTTTCTTTCTGCAGTGTCGTAGCTCCCTTTAGCACAATCTGAGATACTCTTTTTTGTATGTCTTCGTATGCCTTTTGTGCTACCTTTCCTAAAGCTTCAGGATTTGATGTGTAATAGCTGGCCAGCTCTTTAGCAAGTTCCTTATATTTTTCAACAGACTCAGAAAAACCTGGCTGCTTTAAAAGCCAATCTGAAATTTCATTTGCTCTTTCTTTAACATCTTTAGGCATATATGCAAATGAAATACGCCCTTTTGAAGGCATAATAAAGGAAAGCTCTTTAAGCTTTCTCAAAAGTTCTTCTCTTGCATGATGTTCAAGTGTTGGAGGAAGCACCGTTCTTTCCCCGTCTAATGCTTTAATTTCTACCTTCGCACCGTTTACTTCTTTTAAAAGAGTTAAAATGTCACTTCTAGCAGTATCTCTGATTAAGTCTCTAATCGCTGATTTCTCTGCTGTGAGTTCCAGTCTTTCTTTTGCATATATTTCTCGAATAAATACCTTTCTTATGTCTTCTCTTTCTCCCTTCGACAGTACACCTCTTAATCGTCTCGGCTCCTTCTCCCACATAATAACATGTACATGCGGATGACCATGAGCTTGATGAAATGCTGCTGCCCATCTTAAATTTGATTCCGCAATTCCCATCTTTGATGCAGCTTCAGGCATTGACGCTCTCAAGGTTTTTTCCCAAGCATCCCTTGAAGTATACCCTAACCTTACTGCATCTTCTTCTTTTAAGGAAAGCACCATCCTCCAGACAGTGCCTTTGTGGCTTTTAAGTTCCTGCTGTATCTCTTTCAAATCTGGTATCTTTTCACTATCAGTGAAAAGACCATGGCTGCCAGGTCTTTCATCCATATATTTTGCGTGATATTCTGGACTATCAAGGACAAGTTCATCTTCTATTTCTATTTCGCCTCTATCAGCTCCAGGTCTTGTTGCAATGTACTTAACATGTGCACTATTCCTTGCTTGATTCTTGGCCGACAAAGGATAAAATGCTATTTTCATTACAAATGGAGAATGGCTCATTCTTCTTCACCCTTTTCTTTGAGATATGCAACAGCTTTAGTTCTGGCAACCTGATAAAGCTCTAAAGCATCATTTTTGCCTAAATCTGCAATACACTGTGTGTTCATGTACATTGCTGTAGCAGACGCAACCGCTGCTTTAGCCATAAGTTTTGCTAAACGGTCCTCAGAAGGTTTCAAAACATCCCGCATCGCTTTTCTTACAGCTTCTGTCACTTTATCAATGCCATCATTTGCAGCTTCAACAACGACTGCGTCTGCAAGCATTTTTCTTGCAACAGCCGAAATAGATTCATCTCTTCTAGACGCTAGATTCACCAAAACTTGATAAACATCCTCTGGCAATTGGACATTTATTCTTTTCAAAGGCATCACTCCTTAAAAGATAATAAAAATCTTAAAAATTCTACGTACAAAGATTTCATACCACATAATCAAATAAAAAATTATATCGTACCAAATCTTAAAATCTTTATGAGGCATAAACCATAAACTGGCAATGACAGGCAAAAAGTATATTAGCAAACTTATATAATCAATAAGTGTTACCTCTTCCACATTTAGATTAAGCAAAACTTTAACTAAATTCGAAACACCGTATATCGCAAATGACCATCCAGTCCATATAAGAAATAAATACACGTAAATTTTCTCTCCTGTTATTCTAGATATTTTAGCTGGATTTAAAAAAGAAAAAAGGAAATCTTGAAAAGAAATAGAATAGAGTATATATACTGCAAAGAAAGTACCTAAAATGTGTGTTATACCTATTATTAGGTCTTTTAAGCCATATAGTTCAGACGCCACTCTTTCAAATTCTTCTTCATTATACAAGAATGGAGGAATACTATGCAAAATTTTTATTTTAGGATTTCTATCGCTTTTATTATCGACTTCTTTTTGCTCTTGCTCCCCATCAATCCTTATGTCATTTTTACATTTGCCATTTGGATTACCTTTAGACTTGCTTTTATCAGGATCAGCAAGTTTTTTGTAGTTGCTTATTTCACACACGAATGGCACCTCCAAAAACATCCAAATTCTCTACTGCTATTTATTTTTCATAAACCAGATGATTCTCTTTTAAAACTCTACAAGGATTTTAGCAGTTCTGCGTTGCCAAACATCATTAAAAAAATGAAAGATAAAGATTCTTTCATTATAAAAACTCACCTATTTACTAACAAACAGAAGTTTATGAAAAACTCACTACAGTTTCTTGTACAGTTGATTATCATGAATATAGCCCTACCTGTTGGGAAAAATTAACCCTAACTCTCACAATTTATTTTATAATTTTTGTAAAAAAGTTTTTCTAAGAAATAAAAATACCGCTAATCTTACCGCAGTATTAAACAGAACTTTTTATCAAATTGTCATAAAAAAGCAACTTTAAAAACATAAAATTTCACGTGCGCCACATAAGCATCACTAAAGAATTCAGAATTATCAACAGCTAATAGCCATTTAAAGCGCACAAATGCGCCTTCAACCTAAGAAAAGCACCTTAAAATACACCTCTTACAAAACCAGTACCGCCGGGCACTGCCCGGCGTGTGTGATGCACGAAGTGCACCTCCCCTTATCCTGCCTTAAGAATTTTAGCTAAAAACTTTGTGAAATCTGACTAAAGCGAAAGTATATCTTGCAAACTTTCCAGCAAGAATTGATCTGTTGTGTCCTTAGATTCATCCACCGTTTGAGCTTGAGTCTCTGTCTTTTTTAAAGGCACTTCTAAATTAAGTCCTAAAATAGCAGCTTCGATCCTATTAAGCTTCTCATTTATCTCTTTAAATGGATCATTTTTATTTTCGCCTAAACAAAAATCAACATAGAATTTCAACGCACTTTTTATAAATACTGATCTATCCTTTCCGTTAAATTTCGATAAAACCTCATTTAAGTCGCTTTCATCCACTCTAAAACTGTACACTTTTGAAGGCAAAAAAATCACCACCTGTTTACAGGTTAACTTGAGTAATACTAGTGTTTTGAAACTATAAAATTCATAAAGTGTAAACAGATAACAAATTCTCTTATTAAGTTTGTTTACACTTTGCCGTTTTTTATCCCTTGTTCCTTTGGTATCAAGACTTTTACCTGTATACATACATTGTAAACAACTTAAAGCCAAGTAAAATAAAGAATTGTAGCTCATAAAATTTAAAAAATGTAAACAACCAAAGTATCTTACAAAATAGTTTTTGTTTACATTCCAATATTTAACGCGCTATATTTATTGATTTAAAAGCTCCCAAAGTTGTTTACATCATTTCCTCATCATCTTTAATAGGTATTGCTTTAAGATTTGTATTTTCACAAAACCTGATGATGTATTTTATATCTCTCTTGGTTATATAATTTTTCTTTTCTGTATAGTAATCCACCATCTGTTTCATAAGCTCCCATACATTTTCATAATTAAGTTTTTCTATGTTTTTTAATCTTTTGGCCATCGCCCCACCTCCCACCTCGTCTAATTGTTTTTCTTCTCTTCTAATTCTGCTACTTTTAAAAAACCTTTTGCATTGGCCATCTGAGGATCTTTCACAATAACTGCATTATCATATATATCTACCAAAAATTCCTGCAGATCTTTAGCACCTCCTCCAGCAAGAAAAATAGTATTAAAAAAGTCCAGCTTATTACCCCAAACAGCTTTAAGCCTGTCCTTTATCACCCTTGCAATTTCAGCCTTAATGCTTTTAATTTCATCTCCAAAATCAATCTGCCTTCCTCTAAAAAATATCCGTTCATCCTTTGCAAGCCTCATAAGTTCTGGTACATCTAACTTACTGCCTGTCTTTTGTATGAATAACTTATCGATTGAATTGTAAATAGAAGATATGCCTACATCTATAGTTCCTGACAAATCCTCCCTTAAAATCAAGCGGTCCTCCACTAAAAAAACTATAAAATCTGTTGTCTTAAAACCTATATCAACAAGTCCTAAATAACTGCCTTTTATCAAATATCTATGTAAGTCCTCCATAATAGCCGAGTAAACCGCACCCGCCGCCTGAGGAAAAATCGTTACTTTATCAAACTTAATCGTCTTTACCTTTTCATCCCCCTTAAAGCAACCTAAATTTCTATATCCCTTAAGCATTTCTAAGAATTCATCTTTTTTGTGAATATATTGTTCAAGAGGTAGACCAGTCACTAAATGTACTGGACTTCCATCTTCAGGGAAAAGCAAAAGGCACGATGCAGCAATTAAAGCTTTTGTATTAGGATGATTTATCTTATTTTCATCAAATGCATAAGAGACATTTCTTCCTTCTCTTCTGGCCAACTCTCCAACAAAAAATTCGTGCCTTTCCCCGTTCATGATTACAATGTGCATATTATCAATTCTTTTCTCAAAACTGCTTTCAAAAAGACCTTTAAGATTTCTCTCATAAGCATTCCCAACAATAGATGGAAAAACAACTGTTTTATCAGACTCGTTAATTCCTTTCGTATATCCATATCCCAAATCAAGTCCTATCTTAAACATTTCAAATCCTCCTTCTAATTTTTTGCAAAATAAAAAACGCCTTAATCGGCGCGCATATCATTTTCAAAAACCTTCCCAAACAATTTGCTTCCATATTTTCTTTTTCTTTTCTCCGCCAGTGAATAACAATAATCATCATCTCTTGTCGTCAAAAGAAAAAATGCCTACATTAAAGCTTGAGAGGTATTTTACGAACTCTTCTTCACTCATTTCAGCAAGTTTTGCACATTGTCCTATTGAAAGCTTTTTTTCCTGATAATATCTAACTGCTGCAGTTTTTTTCATTTCAGCTATAAATTCATCTCCGCTTTTTCTAAGACTCAAAAGTATTTCTTCGGGAATTTCTATTTTCTTTGTGATCTTCACAAAACCACCTTCTTTTTATCTTTTATACTAATATCATAGCATATATGAAGGTAACCTAATAAGCGCCTCCAAAATCAAATAAAAAATGTAAGACAAAAACACATACGGTACAAGAGGCACAGAATATCTTAAGCCTTTTCCTTTCAATATACCATAAATTAAAGAAAATATAAGAAGTACAAACATAGGCAATGCCAGCATGGAGAAATCATTGCCCATAAAAAAGGACATAACAGTTAGAAGCTTAATATCTCCTCCACCAATACATCCTTCCACCATAAACGTCGGTACGATGAGAAGTAGAAAAACTAATCCAGCCATTAAAAGGCTTTCCTTTAAATTGCTAATGAAAAAAAGAGAGTAAATAAAAAAGACAATGATCGCAAAATCAGGCACTTCTCTCTTTTTTAAATCAACATAGCTTAAATATGCAAGAATAAATATAACCGGTATATATATTATCTATTTCACCCCCCCAAAATAAAATAAGGCCTCGCATATTTTATGCAAGACCTGAAATTACACTTTTACAATAAGAGAAAATTTCTGATGTGCAAAAAAGCAAACCATATTGTATTTACAATTTTTAAACATAATTTCTGCTGAATCAAGATCATCCATAGAAAACTCAAGCCACTGATTTACTTCTTTCATAAATAATCTTCCCTTTTTTTAAAACTTCCTCAGTATAAAATAAACTTTCTCTCATTTCCTCTACTTCCTCTGGAGTATACACAATAATATCGACTCCAATATCCGGCTTTACAATTTCAATAACTTCTTCTAATCTTTCATAAAAAGGTTTATCAGTATCTTTTATTACTATTAAATCAATGTCACTCCACTCGTTAATCTCATTTTTTGCAAGTGAGCCAAATAATATTATTTTCTCAACTTTATATTAATCAATTAAGATTTTTACAATCTTGTTAAGTTCATAACTCAGTTGCTCTCCTCTATTCATAAAAACACCTCAATTTATAACATTATACTTTTTCTTTTTATTATACCACAATAATATTAAGTTTTATTAACACTTAATACCCCATCAAAAACAAACTTCCTTTAGCTTCATACTCCTTTATAGCAATAGCCTGTTCTGGTGTGACAATTAGTGTTACTGCTGCAGGCAGTAAAGAATCCGTATCATACTGATTGTTCTTATCAGCTTTTTTAATATCCCCTCCTGACTTATTGACAATATCATATATTTCAACTTTATTAGCTATTACAGCTCCATTTTCGCCTTTCTCATCACTCTTTGGAGCCCATCCCACATCAACCAAGTCACCCGGCTTAATTTTTCCTGCTAAAGAAGACTCTAAATTTACGCTTATCGTAACCCTTCTCATACCTTCTTTTAAAACAGGAACATTGTCTTTAGAAACCATGCTTTTCATAACGTATGAACCTGCTGCTATGTCCACTTTAGCATATCCTGTAGGTTTTTCACTTAGCAAATACATATCTTTAACATACGCAGACTGTGGTATAAGCTTTACCCCAAGCTTCGAATCTATCTTTTCTCCTGCTTTAATATCAGAAAATGCTGCTATCACTTGAATCTTCTTATCACTTTCCGTCATCTTGTGAAAGTACTGATATTGAAGAAAAGCCAATACGGCCGCTAAAATCAAGCTTATTGATATTAAAAATATTCTCTTTTTAAACAAAACCATCTATCACTCCTCCTCCAAACTGTAGAAATTGTCAACATCTCTATGTACCACAATATCAACATACTTCCCAAAGAGACCCGTCAAACCAGGTCTTCGGGCTTTAAAACTTATAACAACATGAATAGATGTGTTTCTTATCAATGTCCCTTTAGGACAATACGTAGGATAATCACCTGGATCGTAAACTATAAATTCATCAACATGCACTGAACTTGCTGCCACACTTCCAGACATGGGATTCAAATTGTCATCAAGCTTCATATTTTTCTTTAGGTATTCATAAAAAGTATTCTTTGCAGCATCTTTATCCAAAACATATTCCCCATAAGCTGCATCAACGGGATCTGCACTTTTAAGTGCAGCTAAAGCTGAAGATACAACGGCATCATCTGCGCTGTTTTTAATGGTATATAGATACCTACTTTCTATCAGAAACACACTTAATGTTATAAAAGGAATAAGAAAAAGCATCACGAGAAATATAGAACTTATTCCTTTTCTATCTCTCGTATTTTTTACTAACTGATGAAATAGGCCCATAAACAAATTGAGTACTCTCATCAATCCTTTTTATACCTCCAAGTGTAATAGTATACCTCCTCATTACAGTATCCATTGATATCTTTACTTTTACATCTTCACCATAAGGGACAGGATATGGAGTGTAATCTATATGAACTTTATTAGTATCAATTCCCTTTGACTTAAGAAAAGCATCAATGTTATAAAGCTCATCATCCGTCATTCCGCCTTCAATCTCCATCCTTAAAACCGCTTCTCTTGCAGCCTGGCGTAACATATCGTATCTTGTCAGATCTACAAGCATATTTACTGTATTAGCAATTGGAACAATAAGAAAAGGAAGCACAAGTACAAAAGCAAATAGCTCCACACTTCCTCTCCTTAAAAACTTTCTATTTTTCATAATTGTGCGGGAAGATTAAAATTCTTCCCGCTATCACCTCCTTACTGGCCATTTAGAACTTGCTGCATTTGTCCGTTAAGATTTGAAATACCTGAACTTGTCGTCTGACCAAGATTCCTTATAGGACTTGCCGCAACAAGAATCACAAATAAAATGATCATCACTATAGAAACAATTTCACTAAAACCTTTCGAGTTTAGTAAAGATTTTTTAATCAAACTTTTGAAATTTCTCAACACCAAATCTACCTCCTCAAAAAATCATTTTTAATCCACTTTGAATATTTGTAAAATATGAGTAAATATAAAGTGTAACTATAGATGCCATTAAAAAGAAAATAGCAGATAGGACCTTATACTCCATAGATTTGTCCTGGCGTGCTACCTTAGATGCTGCAGTATTAAAAAGCGATGATGAAAGAGTCGATAAAATATCCACAGTTCTCCCTGTCCTATCCCCCTGCAGCAAAGCCATTGCTAAGACATTAGCCTCTGGCAGACTGACTTCATTTGCAAACTTTCTTAATGCCACCTCCTTTTCCCTTGTCATAATATACTCTGCAGCAAGCTTAGTTATTGCATTTCTCACCTCCTTCGACTTAGCCGACTGAGCTGTAATCAAAAATATATCTTCAAGCGGCACATCGGCTGTTGCTCCTAACTCAAATAAATCAACTATCTCAGGCATTTCCCTTCTAAATTTCTCTATGCGGTCTTTTCTCACCGACTGAATGTATAAATCCAATCCAAATATACTAAGCAAAATTAATAAAATAGCCTGTAAGTCCACCATTTTAGTTAAATAGATGTATATAACCGCAAATGAAAAAAGCCCTAAATGAGCTATAATATACGTCTCTGCTGTAAGCTTTAAAGGATTACCAGCCGCTTTAAGCATTTCATTTATCCTGTAAAGAAAACTCTTATTCACTGCTTTTCCTAAAAGCTTTGAAATTTCATCTATAGGCTTTATACGGTAGATTCTTTTTTTAAGCCTATAAATTTCATACTCCTTAATAGCTGTATAAATTAAAAAAGCCACTAAAGGCATCAATAAAAGACTGTAAATAATCTTTAACATCCCCTTTCAAACAGATGAATTAATATTTTTAATCATGTACAATCCAAAAATAATTGAAACAGCATTAGATACCGCTATAACCTGTCCTGTAACTGTACTTTTAATGATGTCCACAATATCAGGATCACTTGAAATATTCACCATAAGCAATAGATTTATGACTATCATGAGAAGTATTACAAAACTACCTACAGAAGCATTGGCTGACTTAATAGCTTCAAGTGAATAAAGTTTTTCCCCTTGGTCCTTAAGTTTTGCTATAGCTTTATTAAAATTGCCACCATATTTAACACTCATCTTTGCAAAATTAATAAACTTCCTAAACTCATTGTTCCCTGCCTCTGATGCCATATTGTCCAAACACTCCAACACGTTCATTTGCGTCTTTTCAAATAGAAAAACATTTCTTTCAATGATTGACTTTAAAGGATTTGAGATATAAGGTGCAGTAGATTTTAAAGCATTAATAATATTTCCCTCAATGTTGTAAAACCCCATAAATGTCGTCAAAAATGAAAGATACGCTTCTTTGACCTTTTTAGCATTTACAGCCGAGAGAAACATCATAAATGCAAATGGCAAATACAAAACTGCAAAAGCGTAAAACAATGCTGCAAACCCAAGACTGTGAAAAAAATATATAGACAAAGCTAGAATTACTAAACTGATTGCAGCCATATTTTTTGCATTAAGAAAAGGTAATCTTCTTTTTAGTCCTGACTGTGCAAGAAGTGCATCTATACTTTTTAAGATTTTATTTCCTTTTTCCGCTATAAAGCCTCTCTCGCTGAAATGCCACTCAATCAATCTTTTTTTAAACTTAAAACGTTCTACAGCAACCGCAGCAGTGTATATAATTAAAGACAGTATTACAAACTGAATAAAGCTTAAGTAGATCAAGCAGTGCTTCCCCCTTTCAAATCCAATATCTCTTTAACTCTGTAATCCTCCATAAAAACAATCATATCAAGACAGGAAAAAAGCATCTGCCTTAAATCCTCTATAGGGACATCTGTACCTGACCTCTTCATCAAAAGTATCAGTCTATCAACTACCTCTTTGGCAGAATTAGCATGAACAGTAGCCATGCTGCCACGATGACCTGTAAAGACAGCATTAAAAAAGTCCATAGCCTCTCTGTCTTTTATTTCACCTATAAAAATCCTGTCCATGCTCATAAGTAGCCCTAACTTTGTAAGTTCAAATAGCGTATAATCTTTTACTTCCGAATTATCTGAAATTCTTACAAGCTTACAGATAACATCCGGATGTTTTGGCTTAATTTCAAAAGTCTCCTGAATCAAAAGACCTCTCTCATCATAAGGAATTTCATTAATCAAAGCACCTAATAGCGTAGTCTTTCCACTGCCACCTTTACCGGCAATTACAATAGTTTTTCTATCTTTTACTGCACTTTTAAAAAGTTCTTTCTCATCAGCCGTAAACATTCCTTTTTCTACAAGCTCGTCAATGTTAAAACCAGTTGTAGGCTTTCTTATTGCAATAGACGGCGAAATAACATTAATGGGTTTAAGTGATATAACAATTCTCAAATTTCTTTTTCTGTCAGTAATAACCGCTTCAGCATTTGAATTTTCATCAAGCTTTCCGCCGCACATAGCCGCTATTTTATAGCAGTACTTTGTAAGTTTCTCTTCACTGCCGAAATTAACGGGTACCAAAGACTTCTGTCCAAATTTTTTAATATAAACAGTGTTAAATGAATTCACAAGAATATCAGATACCTCTGGATCATCTATGTATGTCTGAAGTGGTCCATATCCAAAAAGCACATCAAATATTTTTTGCATAAACACCTCAATGCTGCCCTGATATATCTTTTTGTCCACCACTATTTCCCTAATCTTGTTTTCCAAAATCGTACGAGAAGACACTCCATTTTCAATTTCTGCAACTAGCTTAGGGTATTTTTCAACCACCTCCGCAGTAATTTCCTCACAAGCATCTTCAACAGAAAAATTTGCATTTACATCATACTTCATAACATCATCAGGCACAAAAGGATCAATCAACGCCAATGCTTTTCACCTCTCTCATCGCTTTAATATTCTCTGTATCCTCAACGTCTTTGTCAATCAAACTTTTAACAATCATATCAACATCGCGAAATACGTTTTTCTCCCCATATCTTACGTTAAAAGTTTCTACACCGATAATCCTTTCAACCATGCTTATATCAACTTCGCTTTTCACCGATGTATTTAAAATAACTTTAAACTTATCTTTATCTATGCACCATCTTCCACAAACGAATTTAATCATTTCTGTAGTGTCCTCAACGCTCCAAATAGTTGGCGCTGTAACGCACAAAATTACATCACTGTTTTTTAAAGCTGTATAAGTTGACGAAAAAAACACTCCTGAGTTTGTATCAAGCAGAACATAATCAAATTCATCTTTCAATGCCTTAATCATTACTGAAAAGTGCTTCTCGCGAAATTTAGAAAAGTCGTTCATAGAAATGCCAGACAAAATCCACGTATTCTGCTTTTTATTCAAGTGATGCTTTATTATGGCAGATACATCCCGTTTGTCTTCAACTGCCTCGTAAATATCAGATTTATCGCTAAGCTCAACTCCAAAATATTTATGAATATGCGGCATAACCTCTTTAAAATCAGCTAGAACTATATTTGTCTTGTATTTCTTCAATGCCGCTGCAAAAGCTATTGCCAAAGTCGTTTTCCCTGTGCTTCCATTTGCACTCCAAAAAGCTATCGTTCTCTTTGGCAATCTCATCACCTCCAAATTTTTCTTCACTCTTTACTCTTGATTTTTCTAAAAGCATTTTTTCAAGCTCCTCAATATCGTCGCTGCTGTATTTCCTCTGAGAATACCCGTTAAAATAATTTCTGGGTACGGCATAACTTGCGCCATTGCTTGATTTTACATTGTCTACAGCCCTCCTTATGGATTTTTCTTTAATGTAGTTTTCTATTGTTTTTTCGAGAAAATTAATAGGACTTCTGATATCTCGTCCTTTCATTCTCTCTATGCATGTCTTAATATCATCATCACTAAGCATATACTTGTTTTTAAGCTCACCTATCACATCATCGTCTAAACTTTTTGACTGATTTTTTAAAATCCGTCCGTCCATCTCCTCTGAATGATTGATTGATGTATTCTTATGAGTAATATCCTGATGTAATCTATTGATATAAGGGAGATAGGTTTTTCCCACCTCTGGAGATGGACTTTTCCCATCTCCAGGAGATGGACTTTTCCCATCTCGGGAGATGGGCATGTCAGGGTATAAAGCCTTTTCATTTTCTACTTTGGGTTTAATAAATTCTCCGTCATTTTCTACTTCCTTATGGTTAATCTCATCCAATAGCATATCTACAAGTTCATTGTTTCGAACATAATATGTAACGTTCTTCTGTTTATCTATAAAACTGCAGTAAAGTTTCTCCTCACCATTTTTAATAAATAGCCGTCCTTCTTCTTTAGCTTTTAAAAATTCATTTCTGGAGCCATATCTTACTCCTATTTTGTCAAATGCAGACCTAAATTCATCAATAGAAAATCCAAGTTCCTCTATCCAACTATCACCTTCTTTATATGAGAAATGATTTGGTGCCGGTTCTAAAAACTTATAAAAGTAATTGTAGCCATATTTATCAAACCAGTATTCCAGTTGCTCAAAAAGAATTGCAGCCGTAACAGAACCTGTAATCTTTCTGTATTCCGGATGATATGGTATTATTCTGCTTGCTAAAGCAGCAGACCTGTTTCTCCTTTCCATGTTTAACCTCCTCTCTAATCTTTTCCTCTTATAAGGCAAAGACTAATTAAAAATCCTATAATTATTCCAAACAAAAAACCGGCTGCTAAGCCGGCAGTATAAAGAATACTCAAATTTTTATCTCATTTTATTCCTAAAATTTAAGATATACCGAAAATTGGCGAAATTAAATTGGAGGTGTTTAAATTGTTTCATAAAGCATCACATAAAAGATTAGATAATAAAGCTAGTGCCAAACCAGCACCACCAGCATATGGTTCAACATAATTGTAACTATTTAAAAAATTACAATCAATTGTTTTAGCAATAAATCTATATAAAAATCCTTTTCCTCCCGGATATCGTAAAGGAGAATAAGTTCTCATTTATATCTCCACCTCTTGTATAAAATAAAAACTTCTTTCTCTATAACATTACAATAGGTATAAATTAAAAGTCAATAATAAAAGCTTAAATATAAAGCACAAATTTGATTTAGTATATTAAAAACAACAAAAAAGCCGAGATTATCTATTGCTCAGCTTTTGTCCTAATTCTAATATTTTATTGTCATGATATAATGTCTTAATCACCATGTTATTCACATCTATTTGCACTCTATCAATCTTTTCGTTTATTTCATCAATTTTTTCGTGCACAATCTGTCTATCATCAAATAAAGCTCTTATTTTGTCAGTTACCTCATTATCAATTTTAGTGCCAAGTTTTCTTATCTCTTCTTTTGTAGTATGTATTTCCGACTTTAAATTAGTCATTTCTTCCTTTACAGTATATACTTCCGACTTTAAATTAGTCATTTCTTCCTTTACAGTATATACTTCCGACTTTAAATTAGTCATTTCTTCCTTTACAGTATATACTTCCGACTTTAAATCAGTTATTGCTTCATTTAAGTTTCCTATATTATCACTGATTCTTTCTAATAAAAAAAGAATTTTCTCCTCCTCCATCAACAAAAACCTCTCTTTTAGTCCAAAATTTTTCTCATAGATTTATTTTACGTTATAAAATTTAAAAATTCAATAGTATTTAAGACTCATCTTAAAGCTCTCTTTTCTGTCATGCTCATCCATTTCTCATCTTCTATGTCTTGCATATACTCATAAGATCTATTGACCTTTTTATGTACTTTTATCGCTTTTGGCAAATCAGCCGGCTTCCGTCCAAAGTCCTCTACAAATACTATTTTTTCATTCTTTGGTTCATATCTGTAATGATTTATACAGCTTTTTACCAGTGCATCATCACTTAATGCCCTTTTCTTAGACATCGACATTGCGTTCTGCCTCTGTAGTTCCATCATCCCTGCAATAAGTCCTTCCTCATATTCTCTTTCTTCTTTCCTCTTTCGCTTCACATATTCACCCGTCTCCTTATTATGCCTAATCTTATTCTCCTGCTTTTTTCTCTCTTTTTCTTCAGCATATTCAGGAAACTGCTTCAATATCTTCGATACTGCTTGCTTTGTTACACCAACTTCTTTTGCTATTTCTGTACATGTCAGCTTTTTTAAAAAGTACAATGCATAAACTTTCTTTTTATCGCACATATCATGTCCCCCTTTTAAGTTGACTTTTTGCTAACAACTTTTGGACATACTTCGGCTATATATTAGGTCTTTATCATCAGTTTCCAACCTTCCCCTACTTTTTCTATCCTTATTGGCGTTATTCTCATAAGTCCTTCCGCTATTTTTATCAGCAGATCTTTATTCTTAATTGGCCTGAATTCTGCCCACATTATTCTCTACCTGCCCTTCTTCATACATCTCTTTGATTCTTTTATACAATAGCTCAGCTAACGGTCTATAAAATTCTTCTTCATCTACTTCTTCATAACCGATTATTTCTTCACTGTCGGGCGTAAAATTATCTGCCATAAGTTTTTCTCGCGCTATTGTAGCTCTTACGATCGCTACTTTCATAAAAGGCATCTCTCCCATCATAAAATTTTCTTTTCCTTTTTCTTCAATTATAGAAGGATATATAAACTTTGTGGGAAGTAACAATTTAAAATAATTCTTCAATGGTTTTATTAAATAATTCAGCAATTTTTTTAGCAAGTTCTAATGTTGGATTTCGGATACCTCTTTCAATAGCACTGTAATATGAAAGAGATATTTCTAAAATGTTTGCTATATCTTTTTGAGTCAATTTTTGCTTCTTGCGTTCTTGTATCAACTTAAATTTTTTATCCATGAAAATTGCTCCTTTTAAATCTTTAATAACATTTTACTATACATAATGTATAGTGTCAATATGATTTATACGTTTTGTATTTAATATTTTTGGAATATACTTTATGTGATAAAATAAATTTGTACAGGATGTGATTATATGATTGGAGACAAACTAAAAAGTTTAAGGAAAATAAAGAATGTTACTCAAAAAGATATTGCAGATTATTTAGGGGTTTCACCTAGTGCTATTGGATTATATGAACAAAATAGAAGAGAACCCGATTTAGAAACAGTCCAAAAAATAGCCGATTTCTTCAACGTATCGGTTGATTATTTATTGGGTAGAACAAATAAGAGAAATGTAGATACATCAGATGATGTCGATGAAAGACTTCATAAAGTCATGCAGGAATTAGGTCCTGATATTCTTTTAGCATTTTATGATCTTCCTAATATGACTGATGAGGAAAAAGAGAATGTTATAACTTTACTTGAAGGCATAAAAGCAAAACGAGAAAAGCAAAAGAAAAAAGAGTGAAAGTTAAAAATAATTCAAAATATTATATAGACAAATGGTTGTTATGGTGCACATTGTAATACATTAATATTCAATAAAGGAGCAGGAATGTGGGAGATCCTGCTCCTTTACATTTGTAATGATTTCTGATGCTACCAGCGAACACTGTGGGAATGTTTTTCTATAATATCATACTTATTTATTTTTTACTTTTCTCTACATTATTTAGAATTGTCAGTTTACAATTATAGTATCAGCTCCGGAAGTATATGAATAATATTATTTTCATTTCATCTGTCTTTGCAAAAAATATTATTGAATATTTTTAATAATCATGGTAAAATGTTCTTATACAAACATAAGTTTGTTTTTAAAAAAGGGGACAACCTATGTACCTTACTATGGCACAAAAAGCTAACAAATTGCTATTAAAATACAATATTGTAAATTTCCCTATTAATATCGACATAATTGAATACATAATCGAAAATGAGGGCCTGGAAATTGAATTTACAAGCTCTATCAAAAAAGCTGTAATAATTGATAATACAATTTATATGAATAAACCTGATAATATGTCCGATTATCGCTCTTTTGTCATTCATGAGTATGGCCATTATACATATCAATGTGGAAATATTGAATATCTGTCAAACAAAAATAAATATGAAATGAAAGCTCAAGCATTTGCCGCATACTTCCTAATGCCAATTGGTGTTTTCGAAAAGCATCTTGAATTAAACCAAAATGATTACGAACTCTCACACGACTTCGGAGTAACATTAGAACTGATAAAATTCAGAAAAGATTTAACAAAAGCTCTCATTGACAGCGGAGAATATAACTTATTAGTGTATAGCTTGTACTTTAATAAAAATGATGTTGATAACATAATAGATTATGAAAATATTTATTTATATCCTGATAATCCATATGAAGAATGCTATTTATAAAGGGGGCTATTAATGAAAGCAGCAGCATATTGCAGATTTAGTTCAGATAATCAAAGAGAAGAAAGTATCGATGCCCAATTAAGAGCAATAAAAGAATATGCAGAAAAAAATAATATTGAAATTGTAAAGATCTATGCTGATGAAGCTAAATCAGCAACAACCGATGATAGACCACAATTCCTTCAAATGATTAAAGATAGTGAAATAGGTATATTTAAAGCTGTAATAGTACATAAATTGGACCGTTTTGCCAGAAATAGATATGATAGCGCTTTTTATAAAAGACAGTTAAAAAAGAATGGAGTAATAATCATTTCTGTACTTGAACAATTAGATGATAGCCCTGAAAGCATTATTTTAGAAAGTGTTTTAGAGGGTATGGCTGAATACTACTCAAAAAATTTAGCACGAGAAGTCATGAAAGGTTTAAAAGAAAATGCTTTTAATGCGAAATTTAACGGAGGTATACCACCTCTTGGATATAAAATTGTAAATGGAGAATATCATATCAATAATGAAGAAGCTGAAGCTATAAAACTTATTTTTGACCTATATGCAAAAGGTTATGGCTATCGTCATATAATTGATGAACTAAATTTAAAAGGATATAAAACGAAAAATGGCAATAGTTTTTCTAAAAATAGTTTATATGGAATTCTAAGAAATGAAAAATATACCGGCAAATATATTTTTAATAAAGGCACAAAGACTAATCATAGAATAACAAAAGAAGACGTGATAATTATTGACAACGCTATTCCTGCAATCATTGATAAAGATTTATTTGAAAAAGTCCAAAAGAAAATAAACGAGCGGAAAATAGAACGAGGAGCCAATACTGCAAAAAGAACTTATTTATTATCTGGACTTGTCTATTGTGGTATATGTGGCTCTAAAATGGTTGGATGCTTAAGCCGTGGAAAATATGTCACATATAGATGCAATAGAAAAGATAGAACAAAGCAATGTACAAATAAAGATATAAACAAAGACAGATTGGAAGTTTTTATTGTAGAAGAATTAAATAAGAAGATATTTGATCCAGAAGTAGCACCAATATTAGCAAAACTCTTGAACGAAGAAAATCAAAAACTTAATAAAGAAAAATTTGAAAAAATAGCAGCATTGAAGAAAAATTATAACAAAATAGAGTCACAAATAAGAAACATTGTCGATGCTATCGCTGAAGGCATGTACCAACCAATTATGAAAGAAAAAATGAGGGAACTTGAAGACAAGAAAAACGAAATTCTCTATAGCCTTTCAGAAATAGAAAAGAAGAAAGAAACAAGTTTTATTACTCCTGAAATAATCATGGAAATATTCGATGCAGATAGAGAAGTAATTAATTCATCAAATAATCCACAAAAAATAAAAGAGGTACTGAAAAAATATATAAAAAAAGTCATCGTCCATCCAAACGAAATAAAATGTGAATTCTATTTCTGGATAGGAGATGATTTCCGTTCTTTGGAAGTAGCGGCGAGTGGAGTCGAACCACCGACACTGCGGGTATGAACCGCATGCTCTAGCCAACTGAGCTACGCCGCCATGTTTGGTTGCGGGGGCAGGACTTGAACCTGCGACCTCCGGGTTATGAGCCCGACGAGCTGCCAACTGCTCCACCCCGCGATGTATTATTCAATTGGTGCCGGAGACCGGAATCGAACCGGTACGAGCTTTAAAGGCCCGCAGGATTTTAAGTCCTGTGCGTCTGCCAGTTCCGCCACTCCGGCAATCACATTTATCAGCGACATCATTAATTATATTACATAAAACAGTATTAGTCAATACCCTTATGGATATATTATTTACACACAACGCTATTAATTATTTATCTTTACCATCATTATCTCTTATAAATTTTTCTACTACAGCACCTTCTAAATTATCCCACTCACTTACAGTAATGGAAGTGCAATTCAAAAGCTCCAATACCGTATAAACTATTATTGTACCTGCAACTATAATATCTGCTCTTTCGGGTTGCAAACCATTTAACAGCTTTCTTTCATTAAGGCTTAAAGACATCATTAAATCAAGCAGCCTTTTTATGTCCCCCTTTTTGAGCACATATCCATGGATCAATTCTCTCGAATATATCCTTAAATCCTGTGACATAGCTGCAAGCGTCGTTATCGTACCACCTATACCAACAATATCACGAGGTATGTCTTCGTTGTCGCCAATAAATGGTGTAAGCATATCAGTTACATAAAGCCTTATGTTATTGTACTCGTCAACCGAAATAGGATCGCTTTTTATAAATTTTTCCGTAAGTCTGACTGCACCAATGTCAAAACTTCTTTTTATAAGATCGTCTTTGAAATAAGAAAATTCAGTACTACCACCACCCACATCCAGTACCAGCACATCATTCTTTTTTATTCCATACGATGCCCCTAGATATCCATAAAGGCTTTCTGTCTCACCATCGACTATATCCACATCCAAACCAATATTTAACAGTTCATCAATAAAATAACTGGAGTTCTTAGCATCCCTTACGGCTGATGTGGCAAAAGCATATATGCTCTGTGCTTCGTAATTTTTCGCATCATCCAAATATTCTTTTATCGTGTTTACACTTCTTGCAATTGCATCATTACTTAATTTGCCGCTTTTAGAGACAGATTCACCAAGCCTTGTTATTTTTACATCCTTCTTTATTTGCCTAATTTCATTATTTTCCACATCACATATAAGATGACGTATTGAATTCGTTCCTATATCGATAACAGAGCACCTCATAATAGTCCTCCCAAATAAAAACCTTCGGGCTATACCCGAAGTTTTTAATAATTAGCGTTCCTTTTATAGCCGCCGCCTCTTCGCTTTGAATCAAAATTCTTCTTAAGCTGCTGCTGCCTTTCATCAGAGTCTTTTAAAAATTTCGATATTCTTTCTTCAAAAGATATGTTATTATTCCGATTGCTATAGCTTTCGTTATCATAGCCTTTACTATTTTTTGCAGGTTTTGGCTTTGGCAAAGCCTTTTTTATTGACAAGCTTATTCTTCCGCCCTTATCCATAGAAAGAATCTTTACTTTCACCTTGTCATTTTCTTTTAAAAACTCGTTGATGTCTTTAACATAGGTGTTAGCAACTTCTGATATATGAACTAACCCTGTTTTGCCCTCTGGTAATTGAACAAACGCTCCAAAATCTGTGATATTTAGAACAGTTCCTTCAACTACCTCTCCTACCTGAAATGGCATATAAATGTTTATCCTCCCTTTGATTTATTTGATTACTAATATGTTTATTATATATTAAAAAGTTCATTCTATCAAGCATCTTAAAAAATTCTTATTCTAATTTGACGAATCTTTGCTATCTTTAGCCGTATCTACGAACATAATCTCTCCTTTTTTTACAAGTCCTAATTTTTGTCTTGCCTCATTCTCTATAAATTCATTTGTCTTAATATATTTTATCTGATTATTTAATTTTTTATTCTCCTCTTCAGCAGCATTCACTTTAGAAGTAACCGCGTTTAACCTATTGTCTAAAATATTCAAAGTGATTTGTTGTTTAACGAACGTAAATGCGACATATGCGACAAAAAGAAGTAACAATATTGTTTTAAATTTAATTTTACTTCTTTCCTTCATAACTTCAACAGACCTTTCGAAGTATTTTTGTTTTTTATTGTTTTAAAAATATATTCGACATCGCAACTAAAAATCCTTTATTTTTTTTCTTAAAAATATTAAAATGTGATATTATGTTGTAAACTAGTGTGAAAGGTATGCCGAGCATTTTTGTGAAATATTTGATTGGCATAATCAGCATATTATATGCAACTATAAACGGATATGTTACAATTTTATATATCTTTATAAATATATTTTTTGCAATTCTATAAACAAGCAGCAATAGCTTTATAACAAAGTGGCTTAACAGTATATTGTATAAAAGTATACCAATTATGAATCCGAGAAATGAATAAAATCTTATTTCAGCATAGTTGCTTATGTATAAAAAAAATATGAAGACAATCGTTCCTAATATCCAAAAAATAATGTCTCCTATATCTGTCGCAATTCTCTTAGGTTTTAATATAATCCTTATGATCTTATATATATCGTATAAAATAGCAATTATTATGCCACCATATAACATGACAAGAAATGAATAAAGCTGACTTTGTACATTCATTACCATTTACATTATACCCCCTCATATTATATTATATTTATGTGAGATTTTGATATGATTCGTTTAATACGCCAACCAATATTTATATTAAATTTCCCTAAATCTCAATGCTTCAACTATTTTTCTTAAAAGTCATAATAAAATCTAAACAAAGGAGAAATTAAATATGAGTGTTGTATTTGTTTCAGGACATAAAAATCCAGATACTGATTCAATTTGTTCAGCAATAGCATACGCTGATTTAAAAAGGAAAGCCGATAAAATTGACGCTATTCCTGTAAGGCTGGGACCTATTAACAGAGAAACACAATTTGTATTAAACTATTTTAATGTAAAAGAACCACTATTGATAGACAATGTATTTACACAGGTTGGCGACATTGCTTATGATAAGCCTCTTACCATAAGTGAAAAAGCACCTATGTATGAGGCATGGAATGTATTATTAAATAATAACTCTAAAACTATAGTAGTAGTAGATGATGAAAATAAATTAAAAGGCATCGCTACTATGGGAGATCTTGCAAAAGCATACTTAACATCATCCCAAGAATTATCAAATTACAATATTCCTGTTGAGAATATTACAAAGACGCTAAATGGAAAAATAATCGTAAAAAATAAGGAATTCATAAGAGGTGATATAATCGTAGCTGCCATGCAGACAGAAAGCGTCGTAAGCAGAATAAAGTCAGGCATGACGCTGATTGTAGGAAATAGGGAAAATATTCAGTTGGAGTCCATAAGAAAAGGTGCCAAGACAATCATAATCACTGGAGGTGAAGAGCCGTCAAACGCAGTAATAAACGAAGCTAAAAAATTTAGTTCAACATTAATAGTCGTACCTTGCGATACATTTGACACTATAAAGCTAATAAATCAGTGCCTCCCTGTGTCCCTTATAATGATTAAAGACGATATTGTCACTTTTAAAGACAGTGATTACATAGACGACGTCAGACAAACCATGTTAAAATACAGGTACAGAAATTTCCCTGTTGTGGATGATGACGGAAAAATATTGGGACTTTTAGCAAGACGGCACATATTAGACTACGATAGAAAAAAAATAATACTTGTTGATCACAATGAATTATCACAAGCCGTAGATGGAATAGAAGATGCCACGATTCTCGAAATTATTGACCATCACAGAATAGGTGGCATTGAAACAAATCAACCAATACTGTTTAGAAACCAGCCTGTAGGCTGTTCTTCTACAATCATTAACAAGATATATGAAGAGAGAGGAATAACACCTGATAAACATATAGCAGGGCTTATGTGTGCTGCAATTCTATCGGATACGCTTGTATTTAAATCGCCAACATGTACCCCTGAGGATATAAGGGCCGCAAAAAAATTATCCGAAATAGCAGGAATTGATATAGAATCTTTCGGCAAAAAAATGTTTGAAGCCGGGACATCGCTAAAAGGTAAAACTGTAGATGAAATATTCTATATGGATTTTAAAGAATTTTTAATCGGAGACTTTAAAATTGGCATAGGACAGGTAAACACTCTGTCAAGTATTGGAAACCTTAAAAATGATCTTCTTAAATTTATGGAAGAAGAAAGGAAAAACAAAAACTTTGATATGCTATTGCTTATGCTTACAGATATTATAAACGAAGGATCTTTGTTTTTATTTGCAGGCAATCACAAAGATCTATTGGAAAGAGCATTCAATATAAGTATAGACGATAACAATTTTTACCTGCCGTATGTTATATCGAGAAAAAAGCAAGTTGTACCACCAATAGCAAAAGCGATAAACTCGAATTAGTTTATCGCTTTTGTCTTAGATAATCTATTATATCTCTAAAATTTTCAAAAGGTATGTATGAAATATTATTTTCTTCACAATATTTTTTAAGTACGTCTTTGGCAAACAACTTATCAGCATATCGTGATACGCAAATATCTGAGTAACCATCACCAATAAAAATAATTTCTGAACTTTCCCTTTTGTACTTTTTTAAAACTTCCAGCTTGCAAGATCCACATTTGTCACAATCAGGAGACGTATTAAATGACGCAACAATCTTGCCATCGCAAAAATCCAGCTTATTGCTGTAATAATCAATGTTTATATCATATTTTTTTAAAATAGTCTTTATATTAAAATCATACCCATCACTTACTATAATAATTTTATAACCACGGTCATTGCAAAAATCAATAAAATCTTTAAAATAACTGTCAATTTCTATATTGTCAAGCAGTGTTTTTAACTTTTTTTCATCCATGTCCATAAGTTTAAATGTCTCTAATGCACATTCTTCTGTGGTTATTTTGCCTTCTTCCCAGTCTTTTTCTATGTCCTGCCATCCATCCTTTGCAAAGGCCTTTACCATGGCATAGCACGTATCTTCCTTTGTTATCGTACCATCAAAATCGATAAGTATATAAGTATCCATGTAGCATCCCCCTTTAGATCATACACTATAATAATACATGATTTAGGGAACTACATCAATCATTATCTCACCTAAACATTCTGCTTAAAAATCCGCCAGATTTCCCAATTATTCCACTTCTATCACTGTATGTAATACTTATGAGTTCACCATCTATCGATACATTGCCGTCATCTAAATTCAACTTATTTATGTGAAGTTCTTGTCCTTTAATTGTCAAAAGGCCCATTGACGTTTCCAGTATGACAGTCTCATCGTCAAAGCTTACAACATTGTCTACTCCTGTTATCTGCATCTTTTCTCTGTTTTGCACAGAAATATTTTGTGCCTTATTGGTGTTTGTCCCTCTTCTATCATCCATCATAACACCTCCTCTTTTAGAATAATTCTATGTCCACTATGTGATTTTTAGAACTTAAAAGAGAGCTTTTTAGGCTCTCTTCATTTCCAAAGCTTCACAATATTTAAATTTTTAAAGTAATGCATGATAATGTCGTTTGCCTTTGCACCATCTTTTGCCATCTGATATGCTCCCCATTGGGACATGCCAACACCATGCCCAAAACCTCTGCCTTTTATCGTTAAATTATTACCATCGAAGCTGACGTTATCAAGCATTGTAGACTTCATCTTCTCGCTTCCAATGGCAATTCTAAAATCCGGCGCATTTACAGGTATTTTATCGAAGTTAAGATAAATAGTTCTTCCAGATATACCTTTTGTCCCTATTTTTACTGTGCTAAAATCATTAATGTTTACGCCCATTTTATTCAATGCATTCAAGACTTCCTGTTTTGTAAATGTGTAAGTCCAGTGCCTGATGTTTGCCGGCGCATCTTTGCTATCGTTAGACTTAACACTTTCAATATAGGGAGGCTCTGGTTTTTTGTAATTAAGCCCTTCTTTCGCTAATGCAGTCCTTCCTGCCGCATACGAGTGAAACCACGCATCTATATATTTTCCATCATATACTGCCACCAATCCCCTTGTCTCATTTACAGCTCTTTTTATATTTGAATTGATATTTGCCGGATTCCATGCCTGTGCTTCTTCAAAATCAGTCGATATATCAGCATCATCGTATTTAGACTTTCTAGTATCAACAAAATTCAACACATAACTTCTTGCTAAAATAGCCTGCGCTTTTAAAGCCTCTATAGGCCAATCGTTTTTGATTTCACCTGCCACTGTACCCATGACATATTGCTCTAAAGGCATTGTCTCAATCTTTCCTGTTTGTGCTATATAAATCTTTAAAATCGGTTCTTTATTGGCACCACGGCTGATTTTAGTCGGTATCTTAGGCAGCGATACTTGTTGTTTTGTATTTGGCGACGGTTTCTTTGACGGAGCAGCACACGATGTCGCAATAATCATAAAAGCCAAAAATAACAAAAATACTTTTATTTTAGCTCTCAAAAAAAATCCCTCCCATACAAAATTCGCTCCTATCTTAGTATGGGAAGGATTATACATTTTAATTCTATATAAATCATTAAAGACTATATGAGCCTATACATTTTCTCAGCATCTTCTTTTAACGCATGCTCTTTTAAATCTAAAACTTCTGCCTTTATAACTCTGGTCCCAAAATCTATCTCTATGATATCGCCAACTTTTAAAATATCTCCTGCTTTTGCCACCTTGCCATTTACCGATACCATTCCTTTGTCACAGGCTTCTTTTGCCACCGTTCTTCTTTTTATAAGCCTTGACAATTTCAAGAACTTATCAAGCCGCATTTTATCGTCCCCCAAAAAAGATAATCAGGTCATACGACCTGATTTTTATGCATTTACTAAATCTTTTAAAGCTTTGCCTGCTTTAAATACTGGTGCCTTTGAAGCAGGAATCGTAATTTCTTCTTTTGTCTGAGGATTTCTACCCTTTCTTTCTGCTCTTTCCCTTACTTCAAATGTTCCAAAACCTACTAGCTGTACTTTGTCACCTTGCTTTAGTGCCTCTTGTACTGCATCCACAAAAGCATTTAATGCTTTCTCTGCATCTTTTTTTGTTAATTCACTTTTTTCTGCAATCTTTGTAACAAGATCCGCCTTATTCACTATAATACCCTCCTTAGTAATATATACTACTCTTATTTATTCTTCACAAAACTTAAAAATCCTGCTAATTTAAGCTTATTTTTGTACTTTTTTATTAAAATTATGCATCTTAGCCTCATTCCATAGAAAATCCATCTCAGATAATGTCATGTCTTCCATTTTATGGCCCATCTTTTCTGCTGAATCTTCTATGTACTTAAATCTGTCGATGAATTTTTCAATGGTCTTATGGACAGCAACTTCGGGGTCAATTTTTAAAAACCTTGCAACATTTACGATAGCAAAAATTAAGTCGCCTAATTCTTCAATTTTATCACTTTCGTCTTCCCCTTTATACACCTCCTTAAATTCATTTAATTCTTCATAAACTTTTGCCATAGCATCGTCTACATTGTCCCAGTCAAATCCCACTTTCGCTGCTTTTTCTTGAACTTTGTAACCCCTTATTAATGCTGGCATAGACCTTGGAACACTTTTTAATTCATTTGCGTGGGACTTTAAGCCTTTTTCATCTTTTTTTATTTCATCCCACCTTTTTAAGACATCATCTGAAGTAGCTATTTCCTCACTTCCAAAAACATGAGGATGCCTATACACCATCTTTTTACACTCTGCATCGCATACATCGTGGAAATTAAATGCTTTCCTTTCATTTGCAATCTGAGAATGAAAAACCACCTGTAAGAGAACATCCCCAAGTTCCTCAAGCAAATTTTCATCTGAATCATTTTCTATTGCATCAATTGCTTCATAACATTCCTCAATTAAATACCTTTTTAATGTATTATGATCCTGCTCCCTATCCCAAGGACAGCCATTCTCGCTTCTGAGCCTTGCCATTATGTCCAGCAAATCATCAATATCATATCTTTCCTGAAAAGTATTTTTTACAGGCGGTAAAAATATAGATGTAAGGTAATCAATCCAGTCGATTCTGTCAATAGAGTACAATGGCATCGTCTCAATTCTTTCTTCGCCTTTTATACCAGCTCTTTTTATAACTGTAACTAAAAAATCATCGCCGTAAATATCCATCAGCTTAAGCTTTACATCTGAAGCTACCCTTCTGTTGTATACCTGTGTTACTAAATTATTACACCTTTTATCAGGTTTTATACTATCTAATGATAGCCCATCGATAATTTTAAATCCATATATAGGATCTACTTTTAACTGGTTGATAACAACATCAACAAAGCTCATTGCAGGAACAACTTCTACTTTTATATCGTCACTCCCATTTAAAAACTTTAATAAATACTCTACAGTCTTTTCTGCAACAAACGGATTACCAGGGACAGCATAAACTACATTTTCATATTTTTCGGCAATTTCTATTATTTCCCGAGTAATATTATCATAAACTTCCTCAAATGTCGAGCCTTTTTCATATATTTTGTCAAAAGTTTCGAATTTTAGGCCCATTTCTTTTAAATATTTTACAACCGGATGTTTCTCTGTCCTTAAATATAATTTATCAGCATTTTTCATCTTCTCTATTGTTCCAATTGTCATTTGATCAAATGCACCAGGTCCAAGTCCTACTATTGCTAAATTACCCATCATTTCACCTCCGATTATTTTAATTTATATTATACCATTGAATTGATATAAAAAAACAGAATTCTACACACTATAGCCAATATTAAAAAATTTACTTAACTTAAAATTTATTAATATGCTAAATAAAAGCGATTGAAAATTTCAACTAGTTAAATTATAATATATTTTATAATAAAAGGGGGGAGGCCAATTTTTGATGGATGTAGTTAAATTAGGGAAAAAAATTAGAGAAGAAAGAAAAAAACTTTTTTTAAAACAGGGTGATATATCTGGTGATGAATTTTCAAAAGGTTATATTAGTTTGATTGAAAAAGGGAAAATAAACCCTTCATTAAAAGCTTTAGATTTCATCGCAAATAAATTAAACAAACCATTGGTGTACTTTCTTGATGACGACTACAAAGAAAAAGCAGAACTTATGGAAGAAATTGGCATGTACAAAAAGGTGCTTAAACTAGTCATAGAAAGCAGAAAAGCACTTGACAGCGGAAATTACAACGATGCAATAATGCTTTATGAAAAAGCTTTAGAGTGTAAAGTCGATGATTTTACTTTAAATATAATCAGTTTTTATCTAGGTAGGACATACGTTAAAATCGAAAATTACAAATCTGCATTGGATTTATTTAAAAAGTGTTTACCTTATTTCGCTGAAAGTTCCTCTTATGAAATATTGGTAGAAATATACTATAATTTGGGACTTTGTTATGGAAATCTACAAAATTTCACTACATCACTTACATATTATTTAAAGGCTATCGACGAATTCGAAAAAAGCAGTATAATAAATTATGAGCTTAAATGCAGGATATTGTATAGCATAGGAACTCTTTACAACAAGATGGGAGAACTGATAAAATCACGAGATTATTATTTAAACTGCTTAAATTACGCAACCAAAACAAACACAGTCAATTATATTGCTAAATGCAATAATGGACTTGGCCTCGTAAGTTACAAACTAAAAGAATACAAGGATGCTCTCAAGTACATTAGAAAGTCTTTAGTAATAAGCAAAGCATTAAATATAAAAAGCGACATTGCCAATGAATATAACTATTTAGGATTTGTCTATACTGACCTTAAAAAATACGACATAGCAAAGAAATATTTTTTTTATAGCTATGCTATATATAAAGATCTATCAGATAAAGTAGGCATGGCATACAACCTTACAGAGTTAGGAAGAATCGAGTTTTATACTGAAAATTACGATAAAGCTCTGGAATACATAAATGCGTCAATGAACATAGTTAAAGAATTAAACGAAGAAGAAGAAATGGGAAGATTGTATATTTTGTTGGGCAGCATTCATTTAAAACTTAAGGATTTTGATTCATCTATGTCAGAACTGACTAAATCTGTAGAAATACTTAAAAGGCTGGGGCTTAAAAGAGATCTGTCAGATGCTTACAAAGCTTTAGGTAATTTATATATAGATATTGGAAAGCCTGATTTGGCTAGTGAAAATTTTAATAAGTCTATTGAACTTCTGTGTGACTATTACAAATAGGAGGCATTTCAATTGAAATCATTATTTATATTTTTTGACAAGCTTGTTGATACTACTTTTCCCGCATTAAGACACAGAAATTTTAGATTGTTCTGGTTTGGACAAATGATATCGCTAATAGGCACATGGATGCAAAACATTGGCCAAGATTGGTTAGTCCTTAAATTGACTAATTCTGCATTCCTGTTGGGTGTAGTCAGCGCCCTTCAATTTTTGCCTATGCTTTTTTTATCTCTTTTTGCCGGTGTTATAATAGACAGATTTCCAAAAAGAAAAATACTGATATTTACGCAGTCCTGTTTGATGGCAACAGCCTTAGCACTGGCAACACTTACTGCATTTAACCTTATTAATTATTGGGAAATACTCATTTTAGCTACTATTATGGGTTTTGTAAACACCGTAGACAATCCTACAAGGCAATCATTTATCATTGATTTGGTAGGAAAAGAAGACCTGATGAATGCAATTTCACTTAACTCCTCCATATTTAATGCAGCCAGAATCATAGGTCCCGGAATAGCAGGTGTACTAATTGGCGTCCTTGGTTATGCCTTGTGTTTTTATTTAAACGCATTAAGCTTCATCGCTGTTATAACAGGACTAATTCTAATTGATGTAAAAATCAGCAAAGCAAGGACTATACTTCAGAAAAAAGACATAATAGTTGATATAAAAGAAGGCCTTTTATACATTAAAGATACTCCGATAATAATGGTTACAATACTCATGGTTGCAGTTTTAAGCACATTTGCAATAAATTTTAATGTATTGGTACCTGTCTTTGCTAAGAATACTCTTAATCAAAATTCGACAGGATATGGCTTCCTTATGTCATCAATGGGTGTTGGAGCATTAATAGGTGCACTCACACTTGCAACTTTAAGCAAAAGGGGCGCAAAACCTTTTTACCTTATCGCCGGAGGATTTGGTTTGTGCTTATTTCAAATCTTAATTGGTTTTCAAAGCTATTATTGGCTGACAACGGTACTTCTAGCTTTATCAGGATTTTCTATGATTACTTTTTCTGCATCAGCAAACACTACAGTACAGCTTAACTCTGACAATAAGTTTAGAGGCAGGGTTATGAGCGTTTACTCTTTGGTATTCGGCGGTGTAACGCCCATAGGAGCATTATACGCAGGCAGCCTTGCAGAAAAATTGGGAGCACATATAACATTTATCATTAGCGGTATAATTGGCATTCTGTATCTAATGTACGTCATATTATTCCAATACAAGTACAGTTATGCCAATGGTATAACCGATCAAGACATATAAATTCAGGACCGACTTTTAATAGAGCCGGTCCTCATCATATATAAGCTTGGCGGACGGAAACATCTCTATAGCTCTCGGCAAAATCCCTTGTACATACGCAATCAAAAGCCCATAATTTACAATTGGGATATCTTTATCCTTTGCATACGATATTCTATACATCATTTCTCTTCTATTAAGCATACAACCACCGCAATGAACTATAAGCTTGTACTCATCAAGATTATCAGGAAATGTCATACCACTAGAAAAATCAAATTGAATATCTCCTCCAACAATTTGCCTTATCCACCTAGGTATCTTAACCTTTCCTATGTCGTCCGATTGTCTATGATGTGTACAGCCTTCCGCAATTAATATTCTATCACCTGGTTTAAGTCTCTCTAAGGCCTTTAACCCCCTTGTCAATTCATCAAGATCACCTTTATATCTTGCAAAAAGGATTGAAAACGATGTTAAAGGTATATCCTTTGGTGTATCAGCACTTACTTTTAAAAAAGCTTGAGAATCTGTTATAACTAATGACGGTTTCTTTCCTAAGTTTTCAAGAGTTTCCTTTAACTCGTACTCTTTAGTTACAACCGCAATTGCATCATTTTCAATCACGTCTCTTATGACTTGCTGCTGCGGCAATATAAGCCTTCCCTTAGGCGCTGCTTTGTCTATTGGCACGACTAACACGACAAAATCACCAGGATTTATTAAATCAGATACTAATGACAACTCTCTGTCATCGTACGGCGCCTTTTTTATTATCTGCCTTTTAAGCTCTTCTATGCCGTAACCGCTATTGGCGGATGTTTCTACAAGCTCTAATTTAAGTCTTTTTTCCCATTCAGTTTTTTTGCTAAAATGGAAATCAACTAAATCTACCTTGTTTACAACCCCAACAACAGGTATATTTTTCTCTTTAATCTTTTTTAAAATTTCTTCCTCAAATTCAGAAGGTCCTATGGTACCGTCTATAATCAATAATGCTAGATCTGTTCTATTCAATACCTCATACGTCTTTTTAACTCTAAGCTCTCCAAGCTCTCCAGTATCATCAAGTCCTGCTGTATCTATAATTACCACAGGACCTATAGGAAGAATTTCCATAGCTTTTTGAACCGGATCTGTTGTAGTCCCTGCAACATCAGACACAATGGCTATATTTTGATTTGTAAGTGCATTTATAATGCTTGACTTTCCTGCATTCCTTCTTCCAAATATGGCTATGTGAAGCCTCGATGCATTTGGCGTTGTATTCATCTACCTTCTCCTCTCAATCTTTTTAAACCCGGTATCCCCGGTTTTGTCATTTCATACTCATTAAATATTACATCAAGCTGGTCTTCTGAAAGATATTTTTTCGCAACCTCCCTAATTGTCTTGCCGCTATTTTTTGCTTCCTTTGCTATTAAAGAAGCTTTTTCATATCCTATATATGGGCTTAATGCTATTGCATAAGAGAGGCTGTTTTCAACCATTTCTTTAAGGTGTTCGCGGTTTGCTTTTATGCCTTTTATGCATTTATTTATAAATACATCTATCGCATTTTTAAGAAGGTCAATTTCATTAAACAGGTTATATGCAATAAGAGGCAATGTAAAATTAAGCTCAAACTCGCCAGCTTGTGCCCCCAACGTTATTGCATAGTCACATGACAAGACTTGATAAGCCGCCTGCTTTACAGCCTCCGGTATTACAGGGTTTATCTTTCCTGGCATTATGGATGAACCTGCTTGAACTTCCGGAATTGTTATTTCCATAAGTCCACATTTTGGGCCTGACGACATAAGCCTTATATCATTTGATATCTTGATGAGGTTAGTAGCTGCAGCTTTTAGTAGACCTGATACTTCTACGAAGACATCATTGTTTTGCGTCGGGTCCATCATGTACTCGGCTCTAGCAAGGCCTATACCTGTTATATCTCTCAAAATCTCTATTACAGAATAGATATACCTTAAGTCAGCATTTAACCCCGTTCCTACAGCAGTTCCTCCTATATTTACCTGCCTTAATCTTTCTTCTACTTTATATATCCTCCATCTATCTCTAGATATTGCTTGAGCATATGCTCCAAATTCCTGCCCCAGCATCACAGGTACTGCGTCTTGAAGCTCAGTCCTGCCCATTTTAATCACATCTTTAAACTCATCTTCTTTTTCCTGCAAAGCCTCTTGAAGCTTTGCAAAACTTTCACTTAAAGGCTTTAAAAGTCTTATGGCTGCTATTCTAACGGCTGTAGGAAAGACATCATTTGTAGACTGGCTTAAATTTACATGGTCAACAGGGCTAACTATACTATAATCGCCTTTTTTGCCTCCAAGTATTTCTATTGCCCTGTTTGCAATGACTTCGTTTATATTCATATTTGCCGATGTGCCTGCGCCGCCTTGAAGCGCATCAACAATGATTTGGTCGTGAAGTTTACCTTCGATTATCTCATCACATGCAATAATTATAGCATCTGCAATTTTTTTATCAAGCAGTTTTATATTCCTATTGGCTATAGCTGCAGCTTTTTTTACTTCAGCCAGCGAAATAATAAGCTCTCGGTGAATAGATTTGCCAGATATATTAAAATTTTCGTGAGCTCTTAGGCTGTGAATGCCGTAATACGCATCATCTGGAACTTCCATATATCCTAAAATATCATGCTCTATTCTGTAACTCATTTTTTCACCTTCTCATAAATTTATGTATAAAAGATAACACTGCAATCCATCATACAAATATATTAGCATACTTCACATATAAAATTATATTATTATAATACCACTTGATTTTCATTAGTAACAGGTATATAATATTTACGTAAAGATAATATTTATCAATAGAAATATATTATCTTTATAATTAATCGAAGGAGGTCATTTTTATGACAAACTTGTTTGGTGTTTATAAATGCAAAGAATGCGGAAATACAGTTGAAGTGCTGAACGCTGGAGATGGAACATTGACATGCTGTGAAAAGCCGATGGAAGAGCAGATAGTAAATACAGTTGATGCAAGCAAAGAAAAGCACGTACCTGTAATATTGAAAGATGGCGACACAGTCACCGTAAAGGTTGGCAGTGTAGAACATCCAATGGAAGAGAAACACTACATAGAATGGATTTCAATCTTAGCTGACGGAATATATATGAGAAAGATGTTAAAACCAGGCGATAAGCCAGAAGCTACATTCAAGACAGATGCTTCAAAGATTCAAGCATGGGCATTTTGCAATTTACACGGTTTATGGACTTCAGAAGTTTAAAAATTTAGCCCCTCCTCTTTTTACTAACAACTGTTTAAAAAGATGTCCTAGATTAAATTTAGGACATCTTTTTAATTTTTCTTCTTCATTTACATTACAGCTTTAAATGTGGTATACAAAAGAATTGCATTTAATGAAATGATAAACAGTGATATAGCCCACCCCACGATTGTAGTTGTCAATTTGTTTGCAAAATCCCCCATATACTCTTTTTTAGATGTTATTAAAAGCATCGGTATAATGGCAAAAGGAAGTGCAAAGCTTAATGCGACTTGGCTCATAATTAAAGCTTTCATTGGGTTTACCCCCATAAAAATCAAAGCCACTGAAGGTATTATAGTAACAAGCCTCTTTAAATAAATTGGAAACTTTATATTAATAAAACCATCCATGACTGTCTCCCCTGCCATAGTACCAACAGCAGATGACGAAAACCCCGATGATAAAAGAGCTACTGCAAAAGCCATGCTTGAAAAAGACCCTAAAAGAGGCTCTAATGATCTATGAGCATCTTCAATAGAATTTACGATAACACCTTCTTTAAAAAACACAGCGGCAGAAACTATCACCATTGCTGCATTGACTATAAAAGCAATGTTCATAGCAATTACTATATCTATTTTTTCCATACGAAGGTGATGTCTTTTCTGATTTAAATTCAGTTTGTAATTTCTCTTTTGCACTAATTGAGAGTGGAGAAATATTACGTGAGGCATTACAGTGGCCCCAAGCATTCCTACAGCAATAAACAGTGCATCACCATTTGCAATTGATGGAACCAGTGTATGGAGGCCCACCTCCAACCAGTCCGGTTTTGCCAAAAACATTTCAAATGCGTATGCTACACATATTACACCTATTAATACTTCAATGATAACCTCAATAATTCTCTGTCCGAATTTCTGCAAATATGTTATGCAAAATGTTACAATACCCGTAATAATCCCTGCGATAGTTAAAGGTATCTTAAAAAGAAGGTATATTCCAAGGGCACCACCCAAAAACTCAGCCATTGTAGTAGCAATCGCAGCAATCTCTGAAACAATCCATAACAAAATGTTTGTCGTTTTAGAAAACACCAATCCACACATCTCCGATAAATTTTTTCCTGTTGCAATTCCCAGCTTAGCCGATAAATACTGTAAAAAAATTGCCATTATGTTACTCCACAATATAACCCATATAAGGCTGTAATTGAATACAGCACCGCCGCTTATATTCGTTGCAAAATTTCCGGGATCTATATAAGCCACGCTTACAATAAATGCAGGCCCCAAATACCTTATAATATCTTTTATTCTTTTTATAATTAAATAATTACTTGCTTTTTTATTGCTTGCAATAAAATCTGTCAAACTTACTATATCTACATTCTTCATTAAACCACACCCCTTTTAATCTTTCACATTTGCAAAAATATTAGCCAATCCTAAAATTAAAATTTCTAACATAGAATATGTTAAATAGAATTATTCTGTTACTCTTAAAAAGAAGGTGGAAATTTTGAATAATGATTTCTATACTTTTAGCGAATACATGAAAAAAGAAAACAATTCTTTGACAGCATCAATGGAAGATTATCTTGAAATGATATATAGATTATCTATAAAAACAGGATTTGTAAGGCTGCATGAATTAGCAGATGCATTAAACGTGCAGCCTCCTTCGGCCACAAAAATGGTCCAAAAATTGGCTGAGCTAAATCTCATAAACTATGAAAAGTATGGAGTCATAACTCGTGAACCTACTCCATCCTATAGAGGATGAAGCTTCCTACTTCATAGACCGTTGCCTACTGTTATTCACAGCAGGTCTTACACAATCTCCATAGGCGTAATTTCGGGAGGAACCTTCCCTACAAAAATATTATTCTTAGGCTGTTATGCCTAATTGTCTTTACTTTTTACTCCTGATAATATTATAGCATATAATGTTATGGAAAACAATAGAAATTCATCTCCCACCTATAGAGGATGGGAGACTTCTTTCAAGCCTTCGTTAAAGATACAGGTAAAGCAATAGGAAAAAATCTTATAAAAAGGCACAATACCATAATAGAACTTTTAAAAACATTAGGAATAGAAGAAAATCATCTTTTAGAAGAGACAGAAAAAATAGAGCATACGATAAGTGAAAACACGCTTCAATGTTTCACAAATTTTATCGAATTTTTAAAAGCAAATAAAGACGTAAAAAAAAGATTATCCGAATACATAAGCTCAAAGAAATAGATTAAAAGTAGATTAGATTTTACAATTTTGTAATATTTAAAACTATTAATATGTTATAATTATAAAGTACACTAAATCAGCAAAAAGGAATGGGGATTTTAATGTCATTGATAAAAGTCGGAATCGATATTGTACTTCATCTTGACAAATATTTAGGCACCATCATACAGACGTATGGCATGGCAACATATTTGATTATATTTTTAATAATTTTCTTTGAAACAGGGCTTGTTGTAACGCCATTTTTACCTGGTGATTCACTTATATTTGCTGCAGGTGCATTTGCAGCAATAGGCTCTTTAAATGTATTTACTTTGTTTATCATCGTATCAGCGGCTGCAATTTTAGGTGATACTGTAAATTATCATATCGGAAAATTTATTGGAGAAAAGATATATGAGGCAGATAATTTAAAATTAATAAAAAAAGAGCATCTGATAGAAGCTAGAAACTTTTACGAGAAGTACGGCAACATGACAATAGTTCTTGGAAGATTTATACCAATAATAAGGACATTTGTGCCGTTTGTTGCAGGAATAGGCGAAATGAACTATCTTCACTTCTTGACGTACAATGCATTAGGCGGTATCGCTTGGGCTGCATTGTTCTCATTTGGTGGATATTATTTTGGAAACCTTGAGGTTGTAAAAACTCATTTTGGTTTTGTAACAATTGCTATAATTGTAATATCTTTAATACCTGCTGTTATAACTTTCTTAAGAAAGAAGTAAAAGCGAGATTACGTCAGTAAATCTCGCTTTTTTATGCATTTAATTGATAAACCTTTATCATAATTCTTTATTTAAAAAATATTTTTAGTTAAATTATTGACAATTAAATTTATATATTGTAATATTAAGATATAATAATAAAATAGGAGGAAGAGTTATGAAAGTTGTAATTGTTGGGGGCGTTGCTGGCGGCGCTTCTGCTGCAGCAAGATTGAGAAGACTTGATGAAAATGCTGAAATAATACTCTTTGAAAAGGGAGAATATATATCTTACGCTAACTGCGGTTTGCCGTACTATATAGGCGAAGTGATAAAAGAACGTGAAAAATTAATCGTTCAAACACCTGAAGCTATGTCAAAGCGATTTAACATCGATATAAGGACATTGTCAGAGGTAACAAAGATAATCCCCAGCGAAAAAACAGTGATTGTTCATGATATACAAAATAACAAGACGTACAAAGAAACTTATGACAAATTGATTTTATCACCAGGTGCAGAGCCGATAAAGCCTCCAATGCCAGGTATAGACGGTAAAAACATTTTTACACTTAGAAACATTCCAGATACCTATAGGATAAAAGACTTTGTCGATTACAACAAACCTAAAAAAGCTGTTGTAGTAGGTGGCGGTTTTATTGGTCTGGAAGTTGCAGAAAATCTTAAAGAAGTCGGATTAGATGTCACCGTAGTTGAGCTTGCTGACCATGTGATGGCACCTCTTGATTACGAAATGGCTTCTATTGTTCATCAGCACCTGAGGGACAAAGGCATAAACCTAATATTGAAAGACGGTGTCAAAGAATTCCAGCACAAAAACAACTCAACAACTGTAGTATTAAATAGCGGAAAAACCATCGATACCGATATGGTAGTTTTAGGAATCGGTGTAAGGCCGGATATCAAGCTTGCAAAAGATGCAGGTCTCGCAATCGGTGATCGTGGAGGCATTAAAGTCAATGAATACCTGCAAACATCTGACCCAGATATTTACGCTGTAGGTGATGCTATTGAAGTGAAAGATTATATAAATGGCAGCTATACATTGATACCGTTGGCAGGTCCCGCAAACAAACAAGGCCGCATTGCTGCAGACAATATTTGCGGAAGAAATTCCAAATATGATGGCACACAAGGCACTTCTGTTGCAAAAATTTTCGACTTGACTGTAGCAGCAACGGGAAACAATGAAACAATCCTAAAAAGAGCTGGAATAGATTACGAAAAAGTCATAATACACCCTAATTCACACGCAAGCTACTATCCCGATGCTTTGCCTATGACTATTAAACTTATATTTAAAAAAGAAGATGGAAAAATCTTAGGTGCTCAAATAGTCGGATTCGATGGTGTTGATAAGAGAATTGACGTAATAGCTACAGCAATTCGGGCAAATATGACGGTATACGATCTGGAAGAGCTTGAATTATCCTACGCACCTCCGTATTCATCGGCAAAAGACCCTGTAAATATGGCAGGCTTTGCAGCTTCCAATATATTAAGAGGTGATATAAGCGTATTCCACTGGGACGAAATTGAAAACATAGATATGTCAAAATCCATTATACTTGACGTAAGGACAGATATGGAATACGAGCTTGGAAACATCAAAGGCTCTATAAATATACCCGTTGATGAGCTTAGGGAAAACCTCGATAAAATACCTAAAGATAAAAATATATATGTTTATTGTCAGGTAGGTTTAAGAGGATATATAGCATGCAGGATACTTATGCAAAATGGTTTTAAATCTGTTAAAAACTTAAGTGGCGGATACAAGATATATGAAACTGCAACGTCAGATTCCAGTGATATTACCATAAGATACGATGATGAACAGACAGAGTGCGGTATGTGCATATCATCTGATAAAAAAAAACTAGATGATAGCATCATCACATTAGAAATTGATGCATGTGGCCTACAATGCCCCGGTCCCATAATGCAGACATTTAACGCAATAAAAAATCTAAAAGACGGAGATATATTAAAAATCAAGGCTTCAGACCCGGGTTTTGAAAATGACATAAAAACTTGGTGTCAGAGAACAGGAAATACGCTTCTGGACTTATATCATGAGGGAAGGACAATTGTCGCTAAGATAAAAAAGAATACCAATGATAAGAAGGTTGAAGTAAGTCAAAATTCAGAAAAAAACGACAAAGCAATCATTGTATTCAGCGGAGATCTTGACAAAGCCATTGCTGCGTTTATAATAGCAAACGGAGCTGCCGCTATGGGTAGAAAAGTTACATTGTTTTTCACCTTCTGGGGATTAAATATATTGAGAAAACCCGAAAAAGTCTCTATAAAAAAGGACTTCTTAAGCAAAATGTTTGGTATGATGATGCCACGAGGTTCTAAAAAGCTAAAGCTATCTAAAATGAATATGCTGGGCATAGGGCCGAAAATGATAAGATATATAATGAATAAAAAGAATGTAGCATCATTAGAGAATTTAATAAAGCAGGCACTTAAAAATGGAGTAAGAATTGTTGCATGCAACATGTCATCTGATATAATGGGTATAACTAAAGAAGAACTTATAGATGGTGTTGAATTGGGCGGTGTGGCATCATTTATAGGCGCAGCAGAGCAGTCAGACACGACGCTTTTCATATAATCAATGATGGAGGGATCTTCACTGGAAAATCATAAGATAGATGTTGAGAAAAATTTTAAGAAATACGAAAAAATAGCAGACAAATTAAAAGCAATCGCACATCCATACAGACTATGCATCGTAAAAGGCCTTATAGATGGGGAATGCAATGTTACAACGATACAAGAATGTTTAAATCTACCTCAGTCAACAGTGTCTCAGCACATTTCAAAATTGAAATCTGCCGGTATAATTGAAGGCACCAGAAATGGACTTGAAATATGCTATCGAGTTGTAGACAATGACATCGTAAAAATAGTCAAGCTTTTATTAAATGATTAGCAAAAGAGATAGGAAATATCCTATCTCTTTTGCTATACGTCTTTTTTATCTGAATTCTTTTTCATCCAGAGTTGGAGAACCTATAGTTTTTTTATTTCTTATACTGTTTTTTAAATCAATGGCTTCATAAACATCTACATCTATAGAATCGCAAAACGATTTTAAATCTTTAATTGATAAGTCTTCAATTGCGCAATTTTTATCAATTGCATACAGCACAACTTTACCGGTTATCTCATGTGCTTTTCTAAATGGAATCCCCTTAGATACGAGATAATCCGCAAAATCTGTAGCATTCATATAGCCGTATTTAGCCGCTGTTTCCATGTTACTTTTCTTCACGTGGATTGTCTTTATCATGCCTGTAAATACTTCAATGCAGATTTTTAACGTATCAACAGTGTCAAAAAGTGCTTCTTTATCTTCCTGCATATCCTTGTTGTAAGCAAGAGGAAGTCCCTTCATAACTGTAAGCAAAGTTATTAAATTTCCATACACCCTTCCTGTCTTCCCGCGAATCAGTTCTGCAGCATCAGGGTTTTTCTTCTGAGGCATCATGCTGCTTCCTGTCGAATATTTATCGTCAAGCTCTATAAAGTCAAATTCTCTGCTGGACCATAGTACAATTTCCTCACAGAAGCGACTTAGGTGCATCATTAAAATTGACGAAAAGCTTAGAAATTCTATGACAAAATCTCTATCGCCAACAGCATCTAAACTATTTAATGTTACATCATCAAATCCTAAAAGCTCTGCTACATACCTTCTGTCTATATTGTACGAAGTACCTGCAAGTGCACCGGAGCCTAATGGCATTATATTTACTCTTTTTACCATGTCATTAAGCCTTGATAAATCCCTTTTAAACATCTCCACGTATGCCCGCATGTGGTGTCCAAAAGTGACAGGCTGCGCCCTCTGCAAATGCGTGTAGCCGGGCATAATTGTATTGTTATGCTCATCGGCTATACTTTGAAGCGTCTCTATAAGAAGTTTTATATCACTTCCGATATCTTTTATAGCATCTTTTAAGTATAACCTTACATCGGTAGCCACTTGATCATTGCGGCTCCTTCCGGTATGGAGTTTTCGCCCAGCATCTCCAATTTTCTCTGTTAAAAGCCTCTCAACGTATGTGTGCACATCTTCATCATCTGGTATATGATTTATATCAGTTTCCTTAAGTATTTCGTTTAAGCCGTCTATAATGAGATTTGTTTCATCATCGCTTAATACACCAGCCTTGTTTAAACCCTTTGCATGTACAATAGACCCTTCAACATCGTATTTGAAAAGACGTATATCAAAAGAAATGGAGGAATTAAACTCCTCCATAAGCTTGTCAACGCTACCTTTAAACCTACCGCCCCACAGCTTCATTGAAATCTTCCTTTCTGTTCATCTCCATCAATGCTTTTATCTTAAGTGGCAACCCAAATAAGTTTATAAATCCTTCTGCATCTTTCTGGTTATACACTTCGTCTTCCCCAAATGTGACAAATTCTTCATTGTAAAGAGAATAAGGCGATTTTGAACCCGCATTTATTATACTGCCTTTATAAAGTTTCAGTCTAACTGTTCCAGTGACATTTTGCTGTGTCACATCGACAAATGCATCAAGGGATTCTCTAAGTGGCGAAAACCACAATCCATTGTACACAAGATCAGCATATTTCTGAGCTACTATATCTTTAAACCTTATGGTTTCCTTATCCAGCACCAAATACTCCAATTCTTTGTGGGCTGCATAAAGAACTGTACCTGCAGGTGTTTCGTAAACACCACGGGATTTCATACCTATAAGTCTATTTTCTACAATATCAGCTATCCCTATTCCATTTCTTCCGGCAATCAAATTAAGCTCTTCTATCATCTTTGCTGGATTGCTGTAGGATTTTCCATTTACTTTTACAGGCAGTCCCTTCTCAAATTCTAAGACAACGTACTCCGGCTCATCTGGTGCTTTTTCTGGTGGTACTATAATGTCATATAAGCTGCTTTTAGGCTCATTCCACGGATCCTCCAGATCACCGCCTTCGTGGCTTATGTGCCATATATTATTGTCGACGCTGTATATCTTTTCTTTTGTTACCGGTACAGGTATGCCTTTCTTTTTTGCATAGTCTATCTCTTGCTCTCTTGATTTGAATTCCCATATCCTCCAAGGCGCTATTATCTTAATGGATGGATCCAGCGCTCGTATGGACACTTCAAATCTCACTTGATCATTGCCTTTTCCTGTAGCGCCATGAGCAATAGCCTTCGCTCCTTCTTTATGTGCTATCTCTACAAGTTTTTTGGCAATAAGAGGCCTTGCAAATGACGTACCTAAAAGGTACTTGCCTTCATATACAGCACCAGCTTTTAATGTAGGGAAAATATAGTTTTCCACAAACTCATCCTTAACATCTTCAACATATATTTTGCTGGCACCGCTTAATAAAGCTTTCTCTTTTATGCTATTAAGTTCACTTCCCTGACCTACATCTATGCAAGCTGCTATTATATCACATTCGTAGTTTTCCTTAAGCCAAGGTATAATAACAGATGTATCAAGACCTCCTGAATATGCTAATACTACTTTTTCTCCTTTTAACATAATATAATCTCCCCTTCATAAATAATTAATATTTTATAGGACTGATTTTTTTAAATTTTTAGACTGTAACTGGTGATATTCATTAAGCGAAAGATAATTAAGACCGTTTAGCTTCACTTTCTGTACCGCCTGAAGCGCCGCCTTTGCCGTATCAATGGATGTAAACAGTGGAATTCTGTATTCACAAGCAGTACGCCTCAATACAAATCCATCATTGTCTACATCTTTGCCGTGAGTAGGTATATTAATAACAAATGAAAAATATCCTTCTTTTAATAATCGTATAGCATCCTTTATATTGACATGTTTCACATTAATGCCCATAGAATTGAAATGCCTTGCAGTACCTGATGTGCCAAATATCTCATAACCAGCATCGTAATATTTCTTTACCGTAGCCATTGATTCGGCCACATTTTTGTTCGATATAGATATTAGTATTCGACCACTTGCCGGTATATTTAAATTTGCTCCTACCATAGCCTTATAAAGAGCACCTTCATAGCTTAAATCTATGCCCATTATCTCACCAGTTGACTTCATCTCCGGTCCTAACATCACTTCAACATTAGTAAGTTTTTCTGTAGAAAAAACCGGTGCTTTGACGATTGTATGTGTGGTCTTTGCACATAGCACTTCATCATATCCGAGACTTTTAAGTGTCTCACCTAAGGCGATTTTAACAGCTATATCTATCATAGGCACTCCTGTCGCTTTGCTCATAACTGGTACGGTCCTGGATGCTCTTGGGTTTACTTCTAAGACGTACACAACGCCATCTTTCACAACGAATTGTATATTGATAAGCCCTTTTACATTTAAGACATTTGATATCTTCTTTGTATAATCTATAATCGTAAATATTTCATGTTCAGATAAGTTTCTTGCAGGATACATTGAAAAACTATCGCCAGAGTGAACTCCTGCTCTTTCAATGTGTTCCATTATTCCAGGTATTAAAACATCGACTCCATCTGACACTGCATCTACTTCAACTTCTCTTCCTTCGACGTATTTATCAATAAGAATAGGCTTTCCTGGAGACACTTTTATCGCATTTGATACATAATCTATGATTTCCTGAAGCGTATTTACTTTTTCCATTGATTGGCCGCCAATAACGTATGATGGCCTTACAAGAAGTGGAAATCCCAGCGTCAATGCCACATCTTTTGCATCACCAACTGATAGCGCATAGCCACCTTTTGGCTGATTTATATTTAATTTTTTAAGGAGCTTTGAAAACTTTTCTCTATCTTCACTGGTGTCAATGCTTTCAAAAGATGTGCCTAAAATGTTAACGCCGCTACTATACAAGCCTTGTGCAAGGTTTATGGCTGTCTGGCCTCCAAACATTACCATCACGCCAAGAGGCTTCTCTTTTTCAACGATGTTTAATACATCCTCAAGCGTTAATGGTTCAAAGTACAGTCTGTCGCCAGTATCAAAATCCGTGCTGACCGTTTCGGGATTATTATTTATTATAATTGATTTGACTCCTTTGCTTCTAAGTGCCCAGAGAGCTTTAACAGAACAGTAATCAAATTCAACACCCTGTCCGATCCTTATAGGACCTGAGCCTAAAACTATGACTTTCTTAATATCATGGTGTATTGGAACTTCATCATATTCACCGTAAGTTGAATATATATACTGTGTAACTGATTCAAATTCTGCTGCGCATGTGTCCACCATCTTATATGCCGGGACTATTCCGTAGCTTTTCCTTAATTCCCTTACATCTTTCTCATCTAATCCTTTTATCTTTGCAATTTCCCTATCTGAAAAGCCCATTCTCTTAGCTCTTTTCAATAGATCGTGCGTCAAGTCGTTAATAAATATCTCTTTTTCCATGTTGATTATATTTAAGAGCTTATTTATAAACCACTTATCTATCTTTGATATTTCATTTATATAATTTACAGTGACACCGCGTCGCAGTGCTTCAGCTATATAAAATAGCCTCATATCATTTGGCCTTTTTATATTATCGATTATTTCTTCATCGCTTAACTTTTTTATACTATCGTTTATAAGACCGTACGCTTTTATTTCCAAAGACCTTACAGCTTTTAAAAGTGACGCTTCAAAGCACCTGTCAATAGCCATCGTCTCGCCAGTAGCCTTCATCTGTGTGCCGATCTTCCTGTCAGTCTCATAAAATTTATCAAAAGGCCATCTTGGTATTTTTGTGACGACGTAATCGAGGGATGGCTCAAAAAAAGCTGTGGTCTTCCCTGTGACAGGATTCTTTATCTCATCAAGTGTAAAACCTATTGCAATCTTCGCCGCTATTTTTGCTATAGGATAACCTGTAGCTTTTGACGCCAACGCACTTGAACGGCTGACCCTTGGATTTACTTCTATGACGTAGTACTGATGGCTGTTGGGGTCTAATGCAAATTGAATATTACATCCACCTTCAATTTTCAATGCCTTTATTATTTTTAAACTGGCTGTCCTTAGCATCTGGTATTCATAATCTGTAAGTGTCTGTGATGGTGCAACAACGATACTATCTCCTGTATGCACACCTACAGGGTCAAAATTTTCCATATTGCATATTGTTATACAGTTATCGTTGGAGTCCCTCATGACTTCATATTCAATTTCTTTGTATCCATATAATGACTTTTCAATCAAGACCTCATGGGCCATACTTTTCTTTAAGCCCATGTCTGTAACAACTCTTAGCTCTTCTTCATTATTGACTATGCCGCCGCCAGTACCTCCCAATGTAAAAGCAGGTCTAACTATGAGGGGATATCCACATTTTTCTGCAAATTTAACTGCATCTTCCACATTGTTGACTGTTGTACTTTCCGCTATCGGCTCACCTATCTCTTCCATCTTTTTCTTAAACAATTCCCTGTCTTCTGCAGTTTTTATAGAATCAATAGAAGTACCTAAAACTTTGATACCGTACTTATCAATTATTCCACTCTCCTTTAGCTTTACAACAACATTTAAACCTGTCTGGCCTCCAATTGTTCCTAGAATACCATCAGGTCTTTCTTTATCTATTATGGCTTCTAATACATCTACTTCTGGATTTTCCATATAGACAATATCTGCAATCTCTGTGTCTGTCATTATTGTAGCAGGATTGTTATTCACCAAGATAACTTTTAATCCTTCTTCTTTTAGTGATTTACATGCTTGTGTGCCGGAATAGTCAAACTCTGCAGCTTGACCTATTACGATAGGCCCGGAGCCTATAACAAGCACTTTATTCACTCCTTCATATTTCGGCAAGATAAGACCTCCTTCTATAAACACATGTAATATCCATAAATTTATCAAATAGATACATAGAATCATGAGGACCGGGGCTTGCCTCCGGGTGATATTGGACAGAGAATACCGGCAAATATTTATGCCTTATTCCTTCCACTGTGCCATCATTTAAGTTTATATGTGTCACTATTATATTTTCGCGATTTATTGAGCTTTCTTCCACAGCATAACCGTGATTTTGAGATGTGACATATGATTTGCCCGTCAGCAAATCCTTCACTGGCTGGTTGGACCCCCTATGTCCAAACTTCATTTTTACTGTATTGCAGCCCATTGCAAGTGCGATTATCTGATGTCCCAAGCAGATTCCTAAAACAGGTATTTTGCCGATAAAATACTTTGCAAGTTCTATGGCATTAACCGCATCCTTAGGGTCACCTGGCCCATTTGAAAAGAATATCGCTTCTGGCTCTATCGCCATTACATCTTCGCAACTTACATCATATGGAAATACATATATGTCAAATCCAACCTGATTTAACATTTTTAAGATGTTCTTTTTAGTGCCAAGATCGATAAAAGCCATTTTCGGACCTTCACCCTGTATATGGTAAGCCTTTTTTGTTGACACATCTTTAAGCAAATCGCCGCTAATGTTTGGCACAGAAGCGTTGACATCATTTGTAATGATGCCTCTCATGGTCCCATTTGATCTTAATTTTTTAGTTAATTCCCTTGTATCAACGCCTGCTAAAATAGGTATTTCATTGCTGTCAAGGTAGTAAAGCAATGAAGAGTCTGAGAGAAAATTGCTGGGAATATCACAGTACTCCCTAATGACATATCCTCTAATATGCGGCTTCTCTGATTGAAAGTCGTACTTATTGATTCCGTAATTCCCAATTAAAGGATATGTCATGACGACAATCTGTCCAGCATAAGACGGATCTGTGATGATTTCCTGATATCCAGTCATGCCTGTATTAAAAACCACTTCTCCAAAACCTTGAAATTTTTTACTTATAATATTGCCTTCAAAAACACTGCCATCTTCAAGCTTCAAGTACCCTTTCATCTTAAAACCCCATTTCATGTAATACATCGTCAAGAATTATCGTAGCAGTATCAAGTTCGTCAGTAGTAACGATAAGTGGAGGTACAAATCTTAGAACATTGTGATTTACACAGTTTATGAGAAGCCCCTTCTTCAAGGCATTTAACACTATCTCACCTGCATCGTCTAAATCCACTTCGCACCCTATCATCAAACCCTTGCCTCTTACATCTTTTATGACTTTGTATCTATCTTTTAATCCATTAAGCTTCTCCTTAAAATATTCTCCTTTTTTTGATACATCATCAAGAAATCCTTCTTTTGTAACCTCTTTCATGACTGCAATTCCAGCTGCACAAGCAAGGGGATTTCCTCCAAATGTTGATGCGTGATCCCCTGGTTTAAACACTGATACGCTTTCTTTTGCAACAATAGCACCAATTGGGATACCACCTCCCAGTGCCTTTGCCAACGTCATAATGTCCGGCGTTATTCCGAAATGTTCATATGCAAAAAGCTTACCTGTACGTCCAATACCAGTTTGAACCTCGTCAATGATCAAAAGTATGTCATTTTCATCGCAAATTTTCCTAATCTCTTTTAAATACTCTAAACTACCTTCGTGTATACCGCCTTCTCCCTGTATAACTTCAATCATTATTGCACATACATCATCATCTAAAGCGCTATAAATATCTTCAATTTCGTTATATTTTACATATTTAAATCCTTCCAGCAAAGGTCCAAAACCTGCATGGTACTTCATCTGGCCTGTTGCTGTAAGTGCACCGAAAGTCCTACCATGAAATGAATTTTTTGCAGATATGATTTTATGCCTTTTATCGCCATATTTTATAGATGCATATTTTCTGGCTAGCTTAATTGCTCCTTCATTAGCTTCTGCCCCGCTGTTGGCAAAAAACACTTTGTCACCAAACGAGTTTTCCGCGATCATCTTGGCAAGTTCAATCTGATTTTCATTCCAATAGAGATTTGAACAGTGTATCAATGTTTCTGCTTGATTTTTGATAGCATCTACAATTGGTGGGTAGCAGTGACCAAATGCATTTACAGCAATGCCTGCTACAAAATCAAGATACATGTTTCCATCTGTGTCCCAAACTTTTGTGCCGTTACCTTTTACCAATGTCAGGGGATACCGTCCATAAGTATTCATGATATATTTCTTATCATCAGAGGTTATCATCATCAAAACACTCCTTTCCAATCATTGTGCCAATTCCTTCATCAGTAAATATCTCTAAGAGAAGCGAATGTGTCAATCTTCCATCAATAATATGTGCTCTCTTAACACCATTCTCTACAGCTTGTATACAACATTTTAGCTTAGGTATCATTCCGCCTGTAATCTTACCTGTCGTCATAAGTTCTTTAGCCGCATCCAAGTCTATCCTAGATATTACACTGCTTTTATCATTTACATCTGACAAGATGCCTTCCACATCTGTTAAAAGTATGAACTTTTCTGCTTTTAATGCTTCAGCAATTTTACCTGCTGCTGTATCAGCATTTACATTGTACGTCTTTCCATCTTTTCCGACGGCACATGGAGCTATAACCGGTATAAACCCCTTATCAAGCATCATCTTTATTACATCTATATTGACTTCTTCAATCTTTCCCACATAACCTATATCACCATTTGCAGTATCTTTCTCGGCCACAAGAAGCTTACCATCCTTCCCGCTTATCCCTATGGCTTTGCCGCCTATCTCATTTAGCATTGAAACTATCTCTTTGTTTGTCTTGCCTGTAAGAACCATCTCAACTACTTCCATGGTCTTCTCATCTGTAACACGTAGACCATTTACAAATTTAGATTCTATATTTAGGCTTTCAAGCATCTTGTTTATGTCAGGACCGCCGCCATGGACAATAACAGGATTTAAGCCGACATACTTTAACAATACTATATCTTGCATAACCATTTTCTTTATCTGGCAATCTATCATGGCATTGCCGCCATACTTTATCACAACAGTAGCACCGGAAAACTTTTTAATGTAGGGTAGGGCCTCTATCAATATTTCAGCTTTTGCGATTTCATCGCCGTATTTTTGCCTTTTAATCATGTTCGATAACTCCCATTGATTTTTACATAATCGTAACTAAAATCGCAGCCCCACGCTAAAGCTTCATATTTTCCGGCATTGAAATCAACTACTATCGAGATTTCTTTTTCGCTTAAAATCTCTTTCGCTTTGTCTTCACTGAAGGGAACATAGCCACCATTTTCACAAACCTTTATGAGTCCTTTGTTGCTTTTCAAATATATATCAACGCTATCTTGCGAAAAATTAGCTCCTGAATATCCTACAGCCGCAATAATTCTTCCCCAATTGGCATCTTCACCAAATATAGCCGTCTTGACCAAATTTGAATTAACAACAGACTTGGAAGCCAAGATCGCATCATCTTCCGTAGGTGCATTAACCACATTGACTTCCATGAATTTCGTAGCACCTTCACCATCTTTTGCTATTTGTTTCGCCAAATGCTTATTTACATATAAAAGCGCGTTATAAAAAACCTGGTACTCCTTTGTCCCCTCATCTATTGTAGGATTACCTGCCACACCATTTGCCAGCATTATTACAGTATCATTTGTGCTCATGTCTCCATCGACAGATATCATGTTGTAAGATCTCTTTACAGTATCCTTTAAAGCTTTATTTAAAGCGCTTTTTGATATATCAGCATCTGTCGTGATAAAAGACAGCATAGTAGCCATATTTGGAGAAATCATGCCAGAGCCTTTTGCAATTCCGCCTATCTTAACTTCAACACCTTTTATATTGAACTTTACAGCAATTTCTTTCGTAAATGTGTCCGTAGTAAGGATAGCTTCTGCAGCTTCTTTTCCACCATCTCTTGATAAGTTTTGAACTGCCAACTCTATCCCTTTAGCAATTTTATCCATAGGAAGCGTCACACCAATAACACCTGTTGAGCAGACAAGCACATCGTCTTTATCTATGTTAAGTTTCTCTGCTGCCATAAAAGCCATAGAACAGGCATCTTCATATCCTTTTTGACCTGTGCAAGCATTGGCATTGCCACTATTTGCAACTATTGCTTGCGCTTCACCATTTTTTATTTTCTCCATGTCTAATAACACAGGTGCAGCTTTCACTTTGTTTGTCGTAAATAACGCTGCTGCATTTGCTTTTTTTTCTGAATATATCAAAGCAAAATCTTTTTTAGATTTTTTTATGCCGGCAAAAACACCTGAAGCTAAAAAGCCCTTAGGAGAGGTGATATTCCCTTCAATTACCTCAAAATCCTCCATTATCATATCCTCCTTAAGCTTATCTTTATGGGAAAACTGGCACCATTTTTAACCCTTTATTCTCATCGATGCCAAACATTATATTCATGTTTTGAACAGCCTGCCCAGATGCACCTTTTACCAAATTATCAATAGAAGACATGACTATCAATGTGTTAGAACGCTTGTCGATTTCAAGTCCTATATGACAGAAATTTGAACTGTATACGCTTTTTGTAGATGGGTATTCGCCGATATTCAATACTTTCACAAAATATTCATCTTTATAGAACTGACTGTATATATCATGTAAATTCTCTATTGAAATATCTTTTTTCAATTTGCAGTACATTGTACTTAATATTCCTCTGGTCATAGGCGTCAAATGGGGAGTAAAAACGACTTTTGTATCTTCAAAATTCAACTTTGAAAGCTCTTGTTCTATTTCAGGTATGTGTCTGTGATTTGCTACATTGTAAGGTTTTATACTTTCATTGCACTCTGCATACATATTGCCTAGTTTAGGGCTGTGGCCTGCACCAGAGATACCAGATTTCGAATCAACGATTATATGACTTTCTATCATTCCGCTTTTTAAAGCAGGTGCCAATCCCAGAATGACAGATGTAGGATAGCATCCCGGATTTCCTACAACCATCGCTTTTTTAATCTCCTGTCTATGAATCTCCGGAAGTCCATATACTCTACTTACACTGCCGTAATCATTTTTATCTGACCCATACCACTCCTTGTACATATTAAAATCATCAAATCTAAAATCCGCACCAAGATCAATGAGTTTTACTCCACTACTGCATAATTTTTCAGCTATATTCATTGCATATCCAGACGGAAGTGCTGCAAATACCACATCACAATTTTCAACAATGTCGTCAATTTTTAGTTCATGAAGTTCAGCGTCACAAAATCCCTTCAATGAATGATACACATCTTCAATCTTTTTGCCATTGAAGTTTTGAGACGATAAATATTTTATCTGTACATCTTCGTGATTTGATAAGATTCGAATGAGTTCTACACCTGTATAGCCTGTAGCTCCTAATATGCCAACCCTCACCATCGAGATCCACCTCTAATATTTTATATATATTAATTTTGATTTATATTTATGCATTAAACATTAAAAAAATAATATGAAATATGTATAAATAATACTTGATTTTTATATTTATTCACCGTTTTTATTATTATATCACCTTCTGAAATTTTTTCAAGTATTTTTCGTAAAAAAAATAGTTAAATTTTCATCCATTTATAGTAAAATATAATTAAGAAGTATTCCTTTGTCTGAAAACTGTTCAGGAGGTTTAATCATGGGAAAGAAAATAATAGGAATTGTACTTATATTGCTTGGGCTTATATACCTAAACGACAATCTGGGCTTACTGTCAAGATATGGAATAACATTGGATATGTCTAATATATGGCCTCTTTTCATATTGATCCCCGGAATAATGATGGAAGTAAGTTACTTTAAACAAAGAAAAAATCCCGAAATCTTAGTCCCCGGCGGAATACTTACATCAATGGGCATCATTTTTTACTTTGACATCTTCACAAACTGGATTTACTCTGAATACACATGGCCTCTATACATTCTATCTGTAGCAATAGGCCTCTTTCAGCTTTACATTATAAGCAGAGATTTAGTGCTAATAGGTCTAGTCATGGTCATAACCGCCGCTGTAATATTAAGCTATGTGTCCATTTTGTACAACCAATTCTCCATCGTATGGCTAAACCCAAACTTGATAATCTCAATAATGATAATTTTATTGGGACTTGCTTTAGTCATAAGAAGCCGGAGAAAATAGCATTATACAGAAAATGGCTGAAATGTAAGAATAATCAGAAATACAACACGCATAAATATAAATATGTAACATATAGCAAAGTTCTGAGACATTTAATAACACAATTTTTTCCCTTTTGATTGTGTAACACTTTTATGAGATCTTAATAAAAAATTTATGGAGATGAAGCAATCGTGCTTATTCATTAGCTCTGTCTATCTTTCATTTTTAACATAATAAATGCTGGGTTTTTTATAATTTACATATACAGTTAAGGACTTTCCTTCTTTGTCAATACCCTTTATTATCCAGTAAACTGGACAAGGAGATTTTTCCATAAGTTTTGGATCATCAAAAAATTTATCTAAATCAACTTCTAAATTTTTAAGCTCTTCTGATTTTACTTTAGTAATTTCCGTTTTTTCTTTAGCCACTTTCAAAGCTTCATTATCAGATATTCCACCAACCACATCTCCTTGTTTTTTTAGATTTGAACATCCTGTGAGAGCCAAAATAAGTAACATTGTCATTGTCCATTTTTTTGATATCATAAATGTCACCTTTTTATGGAATTTCTTTGCTGCTACTTTGTAAATAACCTATAGAAGTTATAACAATGCTTCCTTTAGATATCTAAAGTAACAAAACTTCCATTCAATCTAAAGTAATCCACTCTGATTTGCACTTTTCTCTTTTGACATACCACCACAGTATATTACCTGAAATATTTCCACCGCTTGTAATACCTGAATCTTTTAACTTCAATGTTTCATTCTTCTCTATTGAGTAAATATATAAACCATCACCGTTTGTATTCCATGAAATGAATTTATCATTAAGTGAACTATTCCAAACGCCAGTCATTCCCCAATTTACAATTGTCTTCTCTTCTTTTGTCTTTATATTGTATAATTTCAGAATAGAATCGCCTGAATTCCATACTATATATGGATATTTAATTGATGCACCGCTAACTCTTAATCCTTCATCTAATATTCTTTTCTCGTTATTTTTAAGATTTACAAGGACCAATTCCCCATTTCGCGCTAGTGCTTTCATATCGATTTTTCCAATATCATATACAATCCAATCCCCATCCAACCCTGGCTGTCCAAATTCTCCATCTTCAACATTTAATTTATCAATGATTTTATAAGTATTGTTTTCAATATCGTATAATTTGACAATTGCATTAACAGATTCTTTATCTTTTTCAAAAGCTGTCCAGACAATTTTTCCGTTAGATGCAGATATCAGCGCTCCTAACGAGGTAGGCGTTTCCGTTTTTACATCTGCAACTTTTCCCTTATCAATTTCTATGCGACGATTGTCATCTATATTCTGTGCATACAAAACCCAATCGCTTTTTGTCATATCGTTGCTGGATTCAACATACACGATCCAATTCCCCATGACTTTTGCATCATAAATATTTTTAGAAGCTCCAGCATTAATTTTAAGCATTATTGAGCCATCAGTTGAAGTGGCAAAAATGCTGTTGTCTACTTCAGGGTTGACCTGTAAAAACACTTTTCTGCCATCATCAAGCACAGCTATTGGATGTGCATTTTCGATTGATGAGGTTTTTTTAGCCTCTAGCTCATCAAGTATATTAACATTTGTTTTAGCAATAACTGTATTTTCATCATCTGAGTCTGTCTTTATACTTTTAATACTACAGCCACCAATTATTAAGATTATGATGATTAATAAACATATTTTTACTTTTTTCATAATAGCCTCCTAGACAAGGCAATCAATCCATGCCATTCACATTTGGAAAATAAACATCATTTTCGCCAATTAAAGTTTTCGCTTTTGGTACATTATATTTTGATACAACATTTCCTGCCGTATCAATTATTTCAATATCATTTATCGTTCTGTGCATAATCCCTATTAGTTTATCATCCTTCACAGCAAATATATACAATTCTGTCCCTTCAGCCTTATGCACTGGAATACCTATAAGCAAAATATCATTATAGCTTCCTAAAATATCTATATACTCGGGAAATTCGCCATTTAATGTCTCAGGTGCATATTTCTTTTGAAGGTCAGATATAATGTTCATCTTTTTGAATTCTACTTTTTCAGCATCTACCTTAATTGGATTAGTAAGAGTTCTTACGATAAAATTATCTCCGATAGTAGCTGTGTGATTAGCCAATGGCGGAAAGCTAGGTGATAGCTCGTTCCCTTTAACAGGACCAACTTCTTGCCATTTGATACTTTCTGTTGTTTTATCATACTTTAAAATAAATAATTTCCCACCACCTAATGTGAAACAAGGATAAAGCATTGCTGCACCATAACTTGTCTTAACTACCGATGTTACTGTTCCGCATTTTGTTGCTTCATGATTTTTGCCATCCTCTCCTTTAAAAGTATGAAGAGGAATTGTTATTTCTTTCTCGTCAGTCTTACCGTCATCTATTAATGTTAACTTATATCTATTTTCTTCATCGCTTTTTACCAATTTTACATCTTGCCCCCATATCGTCTTTGGTTCAAAATAAAAATCCGCTTTTTCAACAATGTTTTTGAATTTATCTGATGCTTCTAGATAAGAAGGCAAAACCGCATGCTTCTGTCCATCCCACATTATAGGGAATATCGTATATGATTCTTTATTTGTTATTATCTTTTGTGGAATTTTATATAGGTTTTCATTTGTTTCTTTTATTTTATTATTTATTACATTCCAGTAATATATATCCGCCTTAAAGCTTCCAGCATCATCATTTAAAACAACAAATGGCACTTCAGTATTATTTTTCACTGTCTCAGAACAGCCAGAGAATACAACAGACATAAGTAATAAAAATACAACAGCTAATGAAGTTCTAAACGATTTAATCACATTATCTACCTCCCAAATTTTCTTTTTTTCCCCTTCTACTTATATAAAAGCTAAATTCTTCTGGAAATATTCCACATCATAAAAATTAATTTTGTTATTTTTGTATATTATGCTCTTAACTTCCCATACCTCACCTCTATCATAAAATTAAAAATAATAAATTTTATTAATTATTCCTTAATTTCCTATTACAATCTTGTAACATAATCAATAAAATTTTTTACAAAAAAAAGCAACTGCCTTAATCGACAATTGCAAATCATTAAATCACATCGCAAAAAGCTCTTTTACTTCTTCTTCACTCAACTTAGTTATAAATGTTTCACCTGGGTTTATGACAGAATTTATCATCTCTTTTTTTCTCTCTTGCAGCTTTACAATTTTTTCTTCAATTGTACCTTGCGTTATTAACTTTATGACTTGTACTGTATTCACCTGCCCAATCCTGTGGGCTCTGTCTGTCGCTTGATCTTCTATCGCTGGATTCCACCACGGATCAAAGTGTATAACAGTATCCGCACCTACTAAGTTTAGTCCCGTTCCACCTGCTTTTAACGAAATCAAAAAGACATCCGAGTCACCTTCATTGAAGGCTTTGACTAATTCCCCTCTCTCTTTCGTTTTTGTATCTCCGTCTAAATACAAGTATGAAATTTTTTCTTTCTTTAAATTGTCTTCTATAAGCTTAAGCGCTGTCGTAAATTGAGAAAAAATCAGGGCCCTGTGTCCACTTTCTTTCAATTCTTGAATCAGTTCCATCAAAAGCTCCATCTTGCCACTGGTACCTTTGTAATTTTCTACAAACATTGATGGATGGCAGCATATCTGCCTTAACCTCGTTAAAGCAGTTATTATCTTTATCTGGCTTCTTTCGAAGCCTTTATTTCGTATCTCTTCCTCTATTTCAGTCTTTGCATTCTCCAGATACGCCATATAAAGCTCCTTTTGCTCTTTCGTAAGTTCAGCAAATGATGTGGTTTCTATCTTATTTGGTAACTCCTTCAAAACATCCTTTTTTAACCTTCGCAGTATAAATGGCCTTATATGTTTGCTTAAGTCATTAAGCGCCTCTTCATTTTTGTATCTTACAATTGGCTTCTCATACTTCTCCACAAATTTTCTGTGAGACAAAAGGTATCCAGGCATTAAGAAATCAAATATAGACCACAATTCAGTCAAAGAATTTTCTATAGGCGTACCAGTAAGCGCAAAATATCCTTTGGCTTTTATCCTTTTGACAGATTCTGCATTCTGAGACTTTGGATTTTTTATATGCTGCGCTTCATCTAAAATACAATAGCTAAATTCAATATTTTCATAGCTTTCTATATCCCTTCTGATCAACGGATATGAAGTTATGACGACGTCAGATTCCTCTATGCTTTTAATAAGACTTCCTCTTTCGCTTTTACTGCCAGATACCACTAAAGTCTTAAGAGTCGGTGCAAACCTTTGTATTTCACTTTCCCAATTATAGATAAGAGTTGTCGGACAGATGACTATTGCAGGTTCTTTATGCTTTTCTTTTTCATCCAGCAAAAATGCTATAGTCTGTATCGTCTTTCCTAATCCCATGTCATCTGCCAGTATTCCACCGAATCCATATGATGACAATGTTTTAAGCCATTTAAACCCGACTTCCTGATATTTTCGAAGGACTCCATTTAACTTCTTAGGCACTTCAAATTCAGTTTCCATTGGATTTTTTATGGTCTTAACTAAGCTATCTAATTTTTCATCTTTAGCAATCTTTAATCTATCACTTTCAAGTTTTTCATCGATATAAAGGGCTTTATATTTTGGAATCTTTACAATTTCTTTCTTTAAATCTTTGCTACTTAAGTCCAATGAATCAATGAAATTTGCGATTTTCACCAATTCATCATCAATAGGCAAAAAAGATCCATCAGGCAGTTTAAAAAATTTTTTCTTCATTTTTATCGAGTCAAATATCTTAGGAATGAGATCTCTATCTATATCATCAATAGAAAAGCTAAATTCCAACAAATCATCGTCTTGAATCCTAATGCTGCTGCTATACGATCTTTTGTAGAATTTCATCCTTTTAAATGATTCAGAATAGTACACATCAGCATATTTTTGAAGCACAGGCAAATAATTTGATACGAAGTTAAATATGGAGTCTTCATCATCTAAGTAAACCGATTTATCTTTTACCTTAAATTCACACTTTTCAAAGATATCCAATATGCGTTTTTCTGCAGCTTCGTCCCTAATTAAAATGCAGTCATGCATAATCTTCGTCTTTCCATCATCGTACAGATTTATGTTATACTCACCATAAGTAAAATTTATATCAGCGGTTATTCTTTCTCCTTCTTTATCGAGGTAAATTTTCGTAACAAGTGGTTCACTATAAAATTCCGATTTCACATCGTCATCGATCACGACGCTTCCTGCTTTATCTATATTCGGAAGTATTACTTCTGCAAACTTCTGTTTATCCTTCTCAGTGAATACAACGCTATTTGTATTATTAGTGATGTATACATTGTAAAATGGCGCTAAAGCAAAACGCTGCTTATCAGAAACCTTGTATATTTTCCCATCATACACAAAAAAATTACCTCTGCTGTCTAACGCCTTTACTTTTTCAATTCCCTCAACGGTAAGTCTAAGGTTTTTGTCGTTATTTGCTTTCTCAAGTTTGAAGCTAATAGGAAGATCATCAAAAACCACGTCTATATCATAATAAGTTTTTCCATCCAAAACTAAATTAAAGTGACTATCCTTCATAATTTCAATAAATTTTTCTAAATTCGATGGCGTAAGCCTTACACACTTTCCGGAAATAACCGAGTCGACTCTGTAATAAGAATTTTCAGTATTGATTTTGTCAATCTCGTATATCTCCCTCAAAAACCTTATAAGCTTCATATCTTCTTCTTTAAAAGTATTTACGCTTGGATCAAATGAAAATCCTTTGCCAAATTCAACGATCATTCCTTCATCAATATCGTCAAAAAACTTCTTTATGCTTTTAACTACGTACAATTTATCAATGCCCATTCTAAGGCTTAAAGATGTATTAAATTGATAAGATTCTAATGTAACCTCTATATTAACAGGCTGCTTTAATTCGTCAGGTATGTATTCCCTTTTTTCAAATTCTTCAAATAAATCATAAGCAACTTTGTTTTTTAGATTGTCCTCTATCTCAGCTTGATTATTTTTTATATACATTAAAACTGCTGCAATGTGTTTGCAATCACCGTCGTATCTAGATTTTGCTGGACATGTACAGCTTGTGTACAACTCACCGTGATACTTTTGTATCATCACCCTGTACAAAGATGTACCCATTACAAAAGCTTGAAATGCAGTACCATCTTTATTGTAGTTTAAATCATAAACTTTCCCGGATAAATAGTATTCAAGTCCTCTTCTATAAACAGCATCATCAGTACATCTTTTTTTAATGTCTGCATCGTTTATATAAATCATAATCATCATCCCAATTTCTATAAACTAACCATGTTTTTATTACTTTATTATATCAAATATCTTAAAAAAAGCATATAAAGAATTCACTTCTTTATATGCCGATAACAATAACTTAAACTTCTTTGAGTTTATTGCTTAAATCAATAAAGTGCTTAATCTCCTCATTCAAAAGTGTTATCACTATTCTCTTAGTTGCATCAAATTTAGCTTCTTTCACTATCTCATCATAGAAAAGAATAGAATCTTTTTCTGCTCTAATAGCCAACTCAATAGCGTCGTAAATGGTATCTACATTTTTAAGTACTTCTTCAACCAAATTTTCAGAAGGAAATACAGATGTCTTGTACAACATCGTCAAATAAATAGACGCTTCGATATCAAAATATGCACTGTCGTCTCCTTTCTTCTCATCCAAAAGTTTTCTATACAATTCTTCAAATTTCGATTTGTGTATCAGCTCTTCTCTTGCCATCTCATCAAAAAACTCTTTTATTTTTTTATCATTGGAAAATTTTTCTGAAGCCATAGTGTAAAATTCATAGCCTCTATCTTCTATGTCAATAGCAAGGCTTACAACTTCAAGATCTGTTAAATATTTTTTCTCTATTTCGCTTGACATAACAACACCTCTTCGAAAATTATTATTTCCTACAAACAATTTTATCATTACAAAATTTTCTAGTCAATCAAATTTATATATAGATGAATAAAATTTCTGATTAAAGGCAAAACAAATTAAGGTGATGTTATGTGGTATATTGTTTTTTCCATTTTTACAATTATATTAACAATTTTTTTAATCGATAAAAGAAAAATGAATATATTAATACCTGCATATTTTCTTTCATCAACTGTAGGTTATACATTAGATATGATTTTTGACGTGACATTAAAATACTACTATTACGTCGAACCACCTATTCCAAATGGAATATTATCATTTCTAATGGAAACATTAATAGGGCCACCATACGGAATGATTTTTATACAGTACCTTCCGAAGAATAGAAAAAGTTATATTTTATATCTGATTGTTTGGACTTTATTGCTAACCGCTATTGAAGCAGTATTTCATATAAAAGGGCTTTTGATCTACAATAGATGGAATTATTTCTATTCAATTATCACATATGTTTTTACATTGGCGGCTTTAACAGTGCAGAATAAATACTTGTCCTAAAGAATCGGCAGCATTAGTCCATATATATGAGTAATATATGAAAATAGTATACCCATTGTAGAACCTATTATGACGTCTGAAGGGTAGTGCAAGCCCATGTATATCCTAGAGAGGCTTACCAAAACCGCTAAGCTTACAAAAACAATAGTCAAATCAGGAAAGAAAAAAGAGAATGAAACTGCTAAAGAAAAAATAGCTGTTGCATGACCTGATGGAAAAGAGTAATCTCTAAGCAAATATTTAAATGTATTAGCTTCAGGTAATACCATATAAGGTCTAGGCCTAGTGCAAAGCCTTTTTAAAATCTGCACAACCAGATGACTGCTGGTCAACGTGGTAAGTGCTTGAACAGCAGAAATTTTAACGCTATTTTTCCCGAATAAAATCAGCAATAGGCAAGACAATATCGTAAAATACGGCCCACCAATATGAGTTATCTTTGGCATAATTTTATCAAGAGCTTTGCACTTTATCCTTTCATTAAGAAGATAAAATACGTTTCTGTCCTCCGCAATAATCAATTTCTTAACTCCCGACACGAAATGAAACCTCCTTACACCTTCAAAGCATCATTCTTTATATTATTTATAACTACGCTGCATACCTTGTCTGCTGAATTGTATATGCCAATTTCTTCCATGCGTTCCTTCATCTCATCTATTTTCTTCCTGTCAGATAAGAGATCTAATATCTTTTTGTCTAACTTTTCTATGTCTTTAATTCTTAAGGCAATCCTCTTTTTAAGCAAAAATTCAAGGTTACGCTCTTCTTGACCTGGAATAGGATCAAAAATAATCATAGGCAACTTTTTAGTTATCGCTTCTGTGACAGTTAGGCCACCACTTTTTGTTACAAGCACATCAGCCGCTTCCATAAATTCATGTACATTATCCACATGTCCATATACACTTACATTATCATCAGCAATTTCCTCAATTTTGGCTTTTAAATTTTTATTCAATCCACATATTACAGCAATCTGTAAATCTTTATGGCTTTGTATGACATTAACAGCCTTTTTAATATTTCCAAGTCCAAGCCCACCACCCATTACAAGTATAAATGGCTTATCTACAACAAATCCTAATTTTTGCCTCACCTCAAATTTATCTTTCTTAACATAAAACTCCTCATCAATAGGTATTCCCGTAACATATATTTTATCATCAGAAACACCCATAAGATTCATCTGATTTTTCATTTCACTCGAACCTACAAAATATCCGTCAATTTGATGATGAATCCAATATGCATGGACATCGTAATCAGTCAAAATAGCATATATAGGTATATTAAGATCTCTCTTCACGTGAGACAAAATAGAGCAAGAAAAAGGATGTGTACATATTACTGCATCAGGTTTTAGATTTAATACATAATCTTTGATAAAGGTATAAACCGATATGCCTATCAGTTTATTTATACGTCTCTCTATTTTATCTCTCTCCATTTCGTAAAGATATCCCCATAATTCAGGTGTCAATTTTAATGTCTTTAGGTAAATTCGAGTCGTCAAATACGAAAGACTGGGAAACTTCTCTCCAAGTGGATTTTCTACAAACACTTCAACATTATCTCTTTTTTCAAATGCTTTTTTTAATGCCATTGCAGTCCTTTTATGCCCAGTCCCTATATCTTCATAAAGTATTAAAATCTTTATTTTATCCATTTTAAAGACCCTCGCAATCACTATATTGATTATCTCATCCAAAAATTAAATTTGGATTAAAGTTTAATTAAAAATGCGTTAAAATAGTGTTATCAATATAGTTTATTTTCATTTGCTATCTAATATTATACCATCAAAATCAATTTATTGTATAAGATTTATTAAAACCCTCTTCCGTTAAGAAGAGGGTTTTAATAAATCTTTTTTAAGCTAAAGCTTTTTTCTTTATTATCTCAATTGCATTTCTCACTTGTGGAATAATAGAAACCATAAAGCAAATTAAAACCTCCACACCTACTAGTATCCCATTTACAAGAAGTGAATAGACGACAGGATTCATGCCTTTAGGTGCATAGCTGGCGAAGAAAAAGACACCTGATAGAAAATGTGAGAAAAACCTGCCAAAACCACCAACTAAAACGCCAAAGCTTAAGTTTTTCTTAAAAAACCCTGCAAGCCCTAATGCGCCAAATGCCAGAGGATAATCTAAAAGCAGCTGTATCCAGTGTACTACAAATGGGTCTTGTATCAACTGCAGCATGCCGTAAGCCATTCCTACTAAAATACCAGGACCTGCTCCATAATAGTATGCAAAGACGAACAAAGGAAGCATGCTAGCAGGTGTTATAGAGCCACCTTGTGGCCAGTGGTAAAACCTTATATAGGACAAAACAAACGATATTGCTATTGCTAAACCTCCGTATACCAGCATTTTGGCATTAAACTTGACGCTGTTTCTTAAGATGTAAAGCAAAAACGCAGCAAACAAAATTGCTATTATAACTGATAGTGTAGCAGGTTTTATTTTGGAAAAATCAGAAAAAACGCTGATGATATAGGACATAAAAATAACCTCCTTTTTTTGAGGCTATGTACCGCTTAAAACAAAAAAACCGCAATACAAATGCGGTCTTTTGCCGCATTCCCTTCGTAGGTATTAACCTAATCAGGTTCTAGGGGTTTGGCATCTGCCATCTCAGCTAAAAGCACCCCCAGCGGACATAGTCTATTTATTAATTTATTATCTAATTATAATAAAATTACTTTTTAAATGCAATACCTTCGTGCTCAAGCAAAAATGCTTTTACATTAAGTCCTCCACCAAAACCCTTCAATGTCATATCAGAGCCAATAACCCTATGACAAGGTATAACGATAGGTATCGGATTTTTATTGAGAGCATTTCCAACAGCTCGTGAAGCATTTGGCTTACCTATTCTTTTTGCAATTTCGCCGTATGTAGCATAAAAACCGTACGGAATCTTCATAAGCTCTTTCCAGACTGATTTTTGAAAATCTGTTCCTTTTATGTCCAGCTTTATTTTGAATTCCCTCAATCGTCCGTCAAAATACAATTTAAGTTGCTTTTTACAGCTATCTATAAACTCATTCGTTCCTCTATCACATTTCATGTGCTTATCATTTGGAAAATCTATCCTCATTATGCCATTTTCACTTGAATATATCGTCAGCTTTCCAATGGGTGTATCTAGATAATCATACAACACTTTATCACATCCTGGGCTTTTAAATAATGTGCTATTTAATCTTTATTTCTGCATCAGCGTCGTCATCGACATCGTCATCAGCAAATTCATCATCAAAGTCATCAACTAATTCAGATTCTGATTTGCCGAAGGATGCTATTTTTGCCAGACTTCTCTCTATTGAGTCGATCTTTTTCATTTTTTTCAATGAATAAGTTATATAAAATACCAAAAAGATGACTGATACAATTGGTGTAGCTAATACTGCAAAATACTGAAGAAAAAGCATAAAAGCACTGGTCTGTGAAACCATCCTTGACACTCCCTTCTATAATAAATATTCATTTATAATTATTTCATAAGTAAAACCACAAAACAAGCGCTTTAAAAAATATTTTTATATTAAAAAAAGAAGAAGATTTCATCTTCCTCTTTTTTATACAGCATCTTTAAAATATTTTCTTACATCTTTTAGATAATCAATTATTGTCAAATGTTGAGGACATTTTGTCTCGCACTCTCCGCACTCCACACAAGAACTAGCTTTTCCCTCATTTAAATTATTATAATTTCTAAGCGACTCGTTGTAATTGTTGTACATGTGTGATTCATTGTAAATTGCAAAATTCTTAGGTATATTGACACCATTTGGACACGGCATACAGTAGTTGCAAGCAGTACAACCAACAGGTGAAAGCTTCTTATATGTCTCCCTCACTTTATTAACAAGGTTTACCTCGTCTTCAGATAAACCATTGGCTCTTGACCTTGAGGCACTCTCTATATTTTGCTTTACCTGTTCCATCGTACTCATTCCGCTTAAAACAAGCGATACCTCTGGATGATTCCACACCCACTGCAAAGCCCATTCCGCCGGCGTCCTTTTTACACTTGCGCTATTCCAAAGCTCTTTGATGGCCTCTGGTGGGTCTCCAGCAAGCTTACCCCCTCTTATTGGTTCCATTATAATTACGCCTAAGCCTTTTGATGCAGCATACTTAAGTCCCTTTAAACCTGCCTGGTTGTTTATATCCATGTAATTATACTGTATCTGGCAAAAATCCCATTTATCATAATCATCGATTATGCCTTTAAAAACGTTGTATTCATCATGGAATGAAAAACCTATGAATTTGACTTTTCCTTCTTTCTTAACCTTTTCCATCCAGCTAAATACATCAAGCCTTTTGTATTTTTCCCATCTCTCTTTGTCAAGTGCATGTAAAAGATAAAAGTCAATATAATCAACGTCAAGCTTTTTTAACTGTTCATTTAGGTATTTATCCATATCCTCCTTCTCATTAATCAGCCATGACGGAAGTTTTGTCGCCAAATACGTCTTTTCTCTGTAACCATCTTTTAAAGCTTTACCTACCACAATTTCACTTTGCCCTTCATGATATGGATATGCAGTATCAACGTAATTCACACCGTTATCAATGGCATATCTTATCATTTTTATCGCTTCAGCTTCATCTATTTTGCTATAGTCACCACTTATAATAGGAAGCCTCATAGCTCCAAAGCCAAGTGCTGATACTTCTACTCCAGTCTTACCAAAAACCCTGTATTGCATACAACCCCTCCGTATCATTAAAATTTAAATTTCTTATTTGATTATAGCATCAATAGATTAAATAACAAAATTTAAACCTCAATATGTATATTGCTTTAATATTTCATTAGTGATAACCTTATAATTAAAATCTATCTAATTAAGATTGGAGGTAACCAAATGGGATACATCGATTTAAGAAGCGATACCGTTACATTGCCAACTCAGGAAATGAGAGATGCAATGTACAAAGCTGAAGTAGGCGATGATGTTTACGGCGAAGATCCAACGGTGAAAAGGCTAGAAGAGATGGCTGCAAATATAATGGGAAAAGAAGATGCTATGTTTGTAACAAGCGGCACACAGGGAAATCAAGTATCGGTCATGACACATACGCATCATGGAGATGAGATAATACTAGAAGAAAGATGTCATATTATCACATATGAAGTAGGCGGAATAGGATACCTGTCAGGTGTACAAGTTAAAACTATACGTGGAATAAACGGCATTATGGACCCTAAAGATATTCTGAATGCAATAAGAATGGAAGACATCCACTATCCAAAAACAAGTCTCATTTGCCTTGAGAATACTCACAACAGAGCAGGTGGCACAGTTACACCTCTAAGCAATATGAAGGAAGTCTATCAGATAGCGAAAGAACACGATATACCGATTCATTTAGACGGTGCAAGAATATTTAACGCTGCTACATATCTTAATGTGGATGTAAAAGAAATTGCAAGGTACGCCGACAGTGTAATGTTTTGTCTGTCAAAAGGTCTTTGCGCACCTGTAGGGTCAATCGTAACAGGCAGCAAGGAATTCATAAAAAAAGCCAGAAAATATCGCAAAATGCTTGGCGGCGGGCTAAGACAAGCGGGAATATTAGCTGCTGCAGGAATTGTGGCACTTGAAAAAATGACAAAGAGATTATCTGAAGACCATGAAAATGCTAGGCTCTTAGCAGAAGGTCTAAACAGCATTAAAGGTATAAAAGTAGATATGTCAACCGTACAAACAAATATCGTCATGTCAGATATATCTGCAACAGGTCTTACCGGAGCACAATTATCATCAAAACTTTTAGACTACGGTATTAAAGTCAATGGTGCTGGCGACTACAACGTAAGATTCGTCACACATTATTACATCAAAAAAGACGATATAAATAAAGTTCTTCATGCGATTAATACAATAGTAAAAGAGCAATAAAACTATTGCTCTTTTTACTTACTATTTATCCTCAATATCATCATCATCGTGAAGCTGTAATGGCATAGTAGCTACAACTATGTGCTTGTGTTTTAGCAGTTCTTTTTCTATATATACTCTCGTTTTATTATGAAGTATGTTGTGCCACCTTTTCCTAACTACAAACTGTGGTAAAATTACCGTAATCATATCACCTTTCTTGTAGTTGTATTCTTCAGATTCTATGAATTTTAAAAGTGGTTCTACAATCCTCCTAAATGGTGAATATTTAACAATCAACGGTATATCTGTATCTAATAATGCATACCTCCTTTTAATTTTCTCGCCGCTTTCTTCATCAATCGAAACATTAAACGCTATTACATGATCTGAAATCGTCCTGGCGTATCTAAGTGCTCTTATGCTAGCTTTATTTACGCTTTCAATAGGGACTATCACTCTGTTACGATAGTGATTCTCAGAAATTTTAATACTTTGCAAATCTTCTGGGCTAACACGAAGCTGTTTTGCAACAGCTCTATAATGTTTGTTTATCTTTAGCATCATAAATACCAAAACAGGTATTACTATAATTACGATCCAAGCGCCTTCTCTAAACTTCGTGATGCCTACTATTATTACAACTATTGCAGTCACAATAGCACCTGTACCGTTTATAATAGTTTTTATAAGCCAGTTTTTGCTTTTGGTTGTTATCCATCTTTTTGCCATTCCCGTCTGAGAAAGAGTAAATGATATAAAGACTCCAATGGCATATAATCCTATGAGTGATGTCACATTGGCCTTAAAAACTACTATTAGAATTGTTGCAAGGACTGACAGTAAAATTATGCCATTTGAATAGCTGAGCCTATCTCCTCTCTTATTAAGCTGCCGCGGCATGTGTCCTTCTTTTGCCATGATGGCAAGTAAAAGAGGAAATCCTGAATAAGCAGTATTTGACGCCATCACTAATATAATAAAAGTTGTAGCAGTAATATAATAAAACATGAAACCTCTACCAAATATATAATCGGCTAATTTTATGATAACAGCTCTATCTCCTGCTACGATGTGATACATGCTTATAAGAATTGATATACCGCCGAAAGAAATCAAAACTATTGAAGACAGCAAAATTAAAACCGCAATTGCCTTTTTCACAGACGGTTCTTTGAAATTTGGCACTGCATTGCTTACAGCTTCAACACCTGTTAAAGCAGAACAGCCGTTTGAAAATGCCCTTAAAAGCAAAAATAGTGTAACTGGTTCAACTGTTTTTAAAGGTGTAGTAGGTGGAGTATATCCTCCTTTTATTTTTACTATGCCAGCTATAAGCATAGCAATTATTCCAAAAACAAAAGCATACGTCGGAATACCAAAAATTCTGGATGATTCGCGTATACCTCTTAAATTTCCTATCATTAGAATTAATATGATAAAAATACATATAAGTATTGAATAAGGTTTTAAAAATAAAAATGCAGATGTTATTTGGTCAACACCTGATGATACACTAACTGCTACTGTCAAAATATAATCGACAGATAGTGCAGCACCAGCCACCACCCCGGCAATCGTGCCTAAATTGTCAGATGCAACAACATAAGCTCCCCCTCCATTTGGATAATTCTCAATAGTCTGTATGTATGAAAACGTCAATATCAATAGTAAGCTAATGATAGCTGCTGAAATATACAATAAGTTTCTATATGCTAGTATACCTACAGCTGGAAGTAAAACTAATAAAATCTCCTCACCAGCATAAGCTACAGAAGAAATCGCATCGCTGGACAATATGGGAAGTCCCCATATTACGCCGTATTTTTCACTTTTAATAGCCTTGTTTGTCAGTGGTCTACCTATTAAAGCTCTCTTTAGCCTATTAAACATTGTAACGCCTCCGCTTATTAATAATATTAGATTATATATCATTATTAATTATTTATCAATATCAAATAATCTATATAGTTTCCTGATTTCTACTGTCTTTCTTCTCTATACTTATCCATAACGTGAGAAAATATCTCCGCATTTGTAGGAGGTGTGTATGATATGGCATTTGCACCAGCCTCTATAGTCTCCATAATAGTATCATCTGTCGGCCCTCCCGTTGCAATTATTGGTATATTAGGACATATGTCTCTTACCTTTTTTACAATTTGTGGAGTTTTCTTGGCGCCAGAAACATTTAGTATCGTTGCGCCAGCGTCGATACGGCCCTTTATATCTTCAGCTTCTGAAACAATCGTAACGATGATAGGTATGTCAATGGTAGCTCTTATCTTTTTTATTATTTCATTTGCTGTAGGAGCATTCACCACAACGCCCATAGCGCCTTGAAATTCCGCATCAAGTGCAAGGTTAACGACCCTTTTCCCTTGAGTCAATCCTCCACCGACACCACTAAAAACGGGAATATCCGATGCCATTATTATAGCATGCGTAATCACAGGCTGCGGTGTAAAAGGATAAACAGCCAATATAGCATTTGCATTAGTATTTCTTATTATAGCAATATCCGTGGTAAATAGCAGTGATTTTATCACTTTACCATGAATCTTTATGCCCGAAACATTTTGTATAACCTCCGGAACTCTGATCATTTTCTGCCTTAATGGAGATACAATTTCAGGTATTGATAAATTATCCAATATATCACCCTCCAAATATAAATTAGCTTTTTAAGTGCATTATGTAGTATACCACAATTCATGATATCAATAAATGGCGAACAAATTTTTTATTTCTTTCCATTTAAATAATAAATGGCAATTTGAGTTCTGTGCTGAAGAGAAGTTTTATCAAGTATCGCCGATATATAGTTTTTTACCGTCCCTTCTGAAATATAACCCGCAGACAATATTTATAGCTGTGCTTTTACCTGCGCCGTTAGGCCCTAAAAATCCATATATCTCTCCTTCTTCGATCTCTAGGTTTATGTTGTCAAGTGCCACTACATCCCCAAATCTTTTAGTCAATCCTTCAATTCTTACGGCTTTCATAATCAATCTCCTTTCATCTTATCTTACAATATCATAATATAAGAAATGGTAAATTCTTTGTAGTACACAAAGTCATTACTTCATATGACTTAAGTCATAATTAATCAAAAAAAGAGACGGCTTATAACCGTCTCCTTAAGATTTATATTTCAAAAGGCCCGTAATGATCTTCGCTTTAGCCTATATAAATCTTTGCACACCTGTATTAAATCAATACTTATGACTTAATACAAGCATCTCAAAACCTATATAGACCTGTGCTCGACTATTATAAATACCTTAGAAACCTAATATAATCTCTCGACTATATTAGACCTCCAGTCTAAGTACAACATTAAGCTATACATTTGACCTGCGGAATTTATAATAGTCTTAGCTCGACTATAATACATCTCTTTTAACCTTATATTAATCCATGCGACTAATATAAAGCCTTACAAGACATATTATAATCTGCCCGCCGACTGATATTGGACCACTAGATCCAATATCAGTCTTTGGCCGACCATTTAAGAACTTTCGTCCTTAAATGATCTTGGCTCAACCATTACGAACCTTACGTTATTATATTATCCCGATTTTGCTTTATTATACTTTTAAAACATTAGGAAATTACAGGAAGTTTTGAATTTGATTTTATTTATAATTTAATGCAATAACCTCTGATTTGCCTTCCAAATCGTCTTTTTTGATTTCAATCTCATTTGACTGAATCTTTTGTCCACCAGCCATCCTTAAAAAGTTATCAACAGTTTCAATAGGCAAATTAACATTACTGGTCCTATAGTGCATTGCAATAGTCAATTTTGGCTTAAGCTGTTCTATTACTTTAACCGCCTGTCTATCATCAATTGTGTAGTACCCGCCAACCGGTATCATCAGTACATCAATATCACCTATTTCTTTTAGCATGTCATCCGTTAGTATATGTCCAAGATCGCCTGCATGGCATACTTTGATGTTATCAGCATTTATCACGAATACGATGTTCTTACCTCTTTTCGCGCCATGTTCATCATCATGAAATGTACTAATACCTTTTATGTGGACACCATCAATGTCATGTTGTCCTGGTGTATTTACAATTTTGAAATCTCCTCTTACAGCCTTAAAATAATTGTGATCAAAATGCGAATGTGATGATGTGACAATGTCCGCTTCTGTGTCAGGCAGCGGGTATCCTACGGTTTGGTCAAATGGATCTGTGACTATCCTTATACCGCTATCTAACGTTATTTTAAAACACGAATGTCCAAAATATCTTATTTTCATATTAACACCTCCTATTCCATATTATAACACATTAATCTATTTTGTATTAAAATCATTGGCTCTTTCCATAGCATTCGCATAAATTTCCTCAGGGTAGCCTAACCTCCATAAAAATTTTAGGCGGATAATCCGCCTCTACATTTTCTCCGGTGCTGTTATTTTTAACATATCAAGTACATTCTTTATTACAATTCTTGTTGAATCTATTAAGACGATTCTCGCTTTCATCAATTCTTCATCAACACCCCTGACTCTACAGCTATTGTAAAATGTGTGGAATAAAGATGCAACGTCTAATATATACCTAGTTATTCTGTGTGGCGCCATTGTCTTTGCTGCTATAGTAACTTCCTCAGGCAAGTATGCTAACTTTTTAATTAAATCAATTTCTGCTTCTTCATTTAACAAGTTTAAATCAACATCTTTTAAATCATCTGTGTTTATTCCGTCATCTTTTAACTGCCTTATTATGGAGCATATTCTAGCATGGGCGTATTGAACGTAAAACACAGGATTTTCATTTGATTGCTCTACTGCCAAGTCCATGTCAAAGTCGACAGCGCTATCGGCTGAACGCATATTAAAGAAGAATCTGGCGGCATCTTTGCCAACCTCATCTATCAAATCTCTCAGTGTCACCATTTTTCCTGTCCTCTTGGACATTTTTACGACTTCTTTGCCCTTCATAAGCCTTACAAGCTGCATCAAAAGCACATCAAGCTTGTCAGGATCTATGCCTAAAGCCTTCATTGCACCTTTCATCGGAGCTACATGTCCATGGTGATCAGCGCCCCATATATCTATGACCCAGTCAAATCCACGCTTTACAAATTTATTTTTGTGATATGCTATATCTGATGCTAAGTATGTGGGATATCCATTTGCTCTGACTAATACATCGTCTTTTTCAGCTCCAAAAAGCGTCTCTTTAAACCAAAGGGCTCCGTCCTTTTCATATGTATATCCTTTTTCTTTTAGTTCATCTATAACTGATTCCACCTCGCCGCTTTCATGAAGTGTATTTTCAGAGAACCACACGTCATATTCTATGCCATAAGCCTCTAAGTCCTCCTTTAACTTTTCTATGTTCTTTTTGAGGCCATATTGAACTAGTGCTTTTCTCCTATCTTCTGGAGCAGCATCTTTGTACTTATCGCCGTATAATTCCAAAAATTCTTTGGCTCTTTCAATTATGTCATCTCCGTGGTAACCGCCCTCTGGTACTTCAGCATGTTCACCAAGCAATTCTAAATACCTAGCTTCCAATGACAGTCCAAATTTCTCTATTTGGTTTCCTGCATCATTTATATAAAACTCTCTTGTCACGTCATACCCTGCATAGTCAAGTATTGATGATAGTGCATCCCCTAATGCACCGCCTCTTGCGTTTCCCATATGCATAGGTCCTGTGGGATTTGCAGAGACAAATTCCACTTGCACCTTTTTACCATTTCCTATGTTGACTCTGCCATAATCACTACCTTTCCTCTTTATAAGCTTCAATGCTTCAACTTTATAATCTTCACTTAGGTAGAAGTTCATAAATCCAGGGCCAGCAATTTCAACTTTGTCTATCAAAGTCCCTTTAAGCTTAAGCCCATCTTTTATTATTTCAGCAATCTTTCTAGGTGGCATCTTTGCCGATTTTGCCATTACCATCGCCGTATTTATAGATAAATCACCGAATTGTTTTTCCTTTGGCTCTTCTATTTCTATAGACGGCATATCTTCTATATTTAAAAGACCACTTTTTATTGCTTTTTCTATAGAATTTGTAACTATTTCAGTTATTTCACTTTTTACCTTTTGTACAATATTATCCAAATTAATTAACCTCCCGCACCGTTAAATATAATTCATTATCGCTTACTACCTTTTCATCTAAATCGACTGCATATTTAAGCTTTAGTTCTCCACCATTTTCTGTAAAACATACATTTATTTCGTCAGACTTAACTCCCAGCATTATATTTCCATATGGAGTCATGTAGCTGGACTCATGCCTTATATCCTTTTCAAATATCATCTTTGATTGGTTGTCTCCAAACCTCATCAAGACAACTGAATCTTCCCCTACTTTCAATGTAGTCGTAGTTTTATCTAAACCGGAAAGCTCAGACTCCTCATACTTTATATAGTAGTATTCGCCTTTTTTCAAAAATTCTCCTTCTGTTATAAGCTCTATCGTATCAGTCTCATTTTGTGCATTCCTTTGAGTCCCTTTTACTGTAATTAAAGCTTTCTTCAAGCTAAACTCCCCTTTTACCAGTTTGTACATTTCTCTTTATTGGCAGATAAAGCCAATTGGATCAGGTCATCGATTAATTTGCTATACGGTTTCCCTGATGCTTCCCAAAGCTTCGGATACATGCTAATTTTCGTGAATCCAGGTATAGTATTCAATTCATTTAGGTAAACTTTACCGGTATTTTTGTCCATCAAAAAGTCAACCCTTGCCATTCCTCTTACGTCCAATGCAATATATGCTTTAATCGCTAACTCTCTTATCTCTTCCATCTTAACATCTGGTATAGGTGCTGGTATAAAAAGCTTCGATGCTTCATCGAAATATTTCGCATCGTAATCGTAAAATTCATGTGCCGGGACTATCTCACCAGCAATAGATGCCTCAGGATTATCATTGCCTAGAACTGAGCACTCAATCTCCCTTGCATCTATTCCTTCTTCTATAATAATTTTTCTATCATACTTTGACGCCAATTTCAAGCCATCCATCAGTTCATTTTCATTGTGAACCTTCGTTATACCTACGCTTGAGCCCATATTTGCAGGTTTTACAAAGCACGGATATCCAATCTCTGATACTCTTCTTCGTATTTCTTCGTAATTATCTACATTATTTAACTCTTTTCTATACACAACTGTAAATTTAGGCGTAGGTATTCCAGCCTCTAAAAAAATCCTCTTTGAAAAAACTTTGTCCATGCATAAGGATGATGACAGTACATTTGGACCCACGTACGGCATCTCTAAAAGCTCTAAAAGACCCTGAACTGTTCCATCTTCTCCATTAGGACCGTGAAGTACAGGAAAAACGACATCAATTGGGTAAAATTCGTACCTACTGTCTTTAAAAGCCAGAATTCCTTTGTATTTAGTCGATGGCCCTATCAAAGCAGGTACAGCATCTTTCTCCCACTCGCCTGTAGCTATTTTCTCAATATCTCCGTTGTACAAATACCATTCGCCCTTCTTAGTTATGCCTACCATATATACATCATATTTATCTCTATCAATGTTATTTATTATCGAAGTCGCTGAAACCCTTGACACTTCATGCTCTCCAGATTGTCCCCCAAACAAAACAGCCACTTTTAGCTTTTCCATAAAAGAATTCATTCCTTTCAAATGGTATACATATAATTATGTAATATGCATTAATTATATTCTAACCTTTTAAAAGGCGGGATTCAAGCTTATTTTAAATTAAAAGGCCAGAGAAGATAATTATCTTCCCCGGCCTTTTCTGGGCTTTACATGAGGAGACTTAAAAGTTTTTGTTCTGTACCATGCTCTCCTCGGCTTTCTTGATAGCAAGTTTTACAAGATTGCCGCAATCACGAGATGATACACTTCCCCAACCTTCAGTCTTTACTATATCGTAAACGCCTAGCTCTTTTGCCAATTCCTCTTTCAGGTCATCGGACATAAGGCCATTGCGACGTCTACTCAATTTCAATTCCTCCTTTTGGGCCCATTTATATTTTTTCTTTTAAATCCTTTTTTATTCTTAAATAATCATAAGTAAATATTTTACATTGTCAAATTGCCTTGGCTGGTCTTTATAATTTTTAAGATTTTTTCTTCTGTACCATTTTCAGCATTTATATACACATAGAATGTATCACCGCCGTATGTGCCTTTAAATTCGTATGCTAAAACTTCTTTTCCACCATCAAGCGGAATTATGCACAATCTACTGCTATCAACTTTTAAATTTTTGCTGACTTTTCTTTGTGCTTCAACTTCAGTAAGTTTGGGTTTTCCTATTGTCCTATTGACATGTGACATGTAGTATGATGTTGCATCAAAGCCTACTATATCACCATTATCAAGTGCGACTTTGACTTTTACAATGTCAGGATATATTCTGACGTTATTCTGCACAGGCGCAAAATTAAATTGAACAGTTCCGTTTGCTTTTATGGAGTAAGTGTTTTCCATATTGCTAAAGCCATGAGATGATAAAAACTTCACTGCATAATTTAAAGCCTGTGTTTCCGATATGTTTACTTTTGACACCATTCTCTGGTCCATAAACCAAATTACATGACCGCCCTTCTTGCTTACATTCACATAAATTGATGGACCGTTTTGAGGCGGCTTAAGTTCGATTCCATATGCATTTATTTTTCCATTATTGGGACTGTATTTCGTTGCTCCATCCATCGGCTTTCCTATAAATCTTCTTGCAATAGATACAGCATTATCATATGATACATTGCCGCCTGTCAGCCCTTTTGGCGTGAGCTTTGCCTGGCTTTCAGAGAAAGGTCCATCGTATATGAGAGTTGGATAGTTTGACATCTGTTGGTTTACTGCACTCATATTTACATTTAATATCTTGCTGTCTATTTGACTCATCTTTTGTGTGCCTTTCTTTCTCAAATTGCCCAAATCGTAGCCGCCTTGTATCTTGCTTCTCAAGTCTTGCAAATTTTTACCCAGATAAACGGCGTAGTTGTGCAATTCTGATATTGTTTTGTAATCTTTGTCAGTCAATTTCCCTCCGTCAGCCACATTTTTTGAAAGGCTGTAAGAATAGTCTCCTATTTGGGATAAAAACTTCGAAGTATTGTCCAATTCTGGCTGTCCTATTGGAAGCTGGCTTAAGTTTTCTTGTGCTTCAAAAGCTTGCCTCCATACATCGCTTAAAATGGGTATTGTAGTGTTTTCCTGCGATGATACCATTAATTTGCCAGTGGATGTTTCAATATTTTCTATACTGTTGACAAGCTGGTAAAATGACCTATCATATTGTGCCTGCAAGTATCTATGATAAGAAACTTTCTGCATGTATTGGTTATAACCCCATGCCCCTACAACCAAAAGTAAAAGCAACATTACAGCTGTTGATATTCTCTTCATCTACATCACCTACCTCGCAAATATATGACTGCCAATCTGTGTTATGATCGGCCTGTTAAATATCCAGTAATTCTGCACTTTTGATGCATTGTAGTAGTAAAGTGCGCCTCCTGTAGGATCCCATCCTGCAATTGCATCTTCAGCAGCTCTAATGCTATCCTGAGACGGAGGAAGCCACATTTGTCCATCATCAACGGCAGAAAATGCACCAGGTTGAAAAATCACACCCGCTATTGTGTGCGGAAACATGGGAGATCTTACCCTGTTCATAACAACTGCCCCTACAGCTACTTTCCCAACAAATGGCTCACCTCTTGCTTCTCCATCTATAAGCATAGCAAGTAGATATACATCATCGTTCGTAGTCGTAGATGTAGCTGCATTGTATGTACTTGATATTGCAGCAGATGTGCTGGTATTGAAGCCTAAAGCAACCTTTGTTTCATCATCAACTATTCCCGTCACATTAAGTCCATTATTGGCTTGAAACTTTCTTACGGCCAGCCATGTCCTAACACCGAAAAAGCCGTCCACAGGTCCATCATAGTATCCCCAGTCTTTAAGCCTTGATTGAACCCTTGAGACGTCAGATCCAGAATTGCCCCAATATAAATTTGACATCGCCGTCATAGACATGTTTAATGCACTATATTCAATACAAAAGGTAGTAAATAAAATTAGTATCAGCAGTATTACCTTTATCCTGGATATGGAATAATTTTTCATCTTTTGCCTCCTCTATAATTTAGTATTTGTACATATTTTTTGTAGGGAATCAAACTTTATACACGTGTCCCAAAACTTTTATGTAATCTATATTTGGATCTTCCGTACCCTGCAGTTGGCAATGCTGTTCTTTTAATAATTTGACTCTATCAATGATGTCTTTCGTAATCCTCTCGCCAGGACATATCATTGGTATCCCTGGTGGATATGCCATAATCATCTCTGCACATATCTCGCCTTCTGCATCATCTAATAAAACAGATCTATTTTTACCATAATACGCATCCCTTGGAGCGACAATCACTTCAGGTCTTATGAGGTTTCCTGTCGTTATTTCATCATGGTTTTTTATCCTGACAAGTTCTTTCAAGCTATGTATCAGATGTTCAACCGTATTTATATCATCTCCAAGGCTTATTATCGCCATTATGTTGCTTAGGTCTGCCATTTCTAACTGAATGTGATATTTAAGCTTTAATTCCCTCATGATTTCATATCCAGTCATGCCGGTCTTTGACACATTGATGACAAGCTTAGTCGGATCTAACAGATATGGACCTTTTATATCACTTTGAGTCAGAGCTTTTATGCCTCCTATCTTGTTGATTTCTTCTCTTGCGTATTGTGAAAGGCTTATGACGCGGTTTAACATATCTTTACCTTGTGTTGCCAATTGCTTTCTTGCCACATCAATTGACGCCATTAGAACGTATGAAGCAGATGTAGACTGCATCAGATTTAAAATTGACTTTATTGAAGATGGCTCAACTCTATTTCCTTTAGACAGTAGAAGAGAACTTTGTGTCATAGAACCACCTGTCTTGTGCATGCTCAGTGCAGAGATGTCAGCTCCAAGGGTGATTCCACCAGGAGGCATATCAGGATGAAAATAAAAATGGCTTCCATGGGCTTCATCACACAGGACAGCCATATTATGTTCGTGGGCAATTTTAATTATCTCTTCTAGTTCTGAAGTAATGCCATAATATGTTGGGTTCAATACAAGAACAGCTTTGGCATCCGGATTTGCTAAAATCGCTTCTTTTACTTGTTCTGCGCTTATTCCTAAAGCAATATCCAAATTCTCATCTATTTCCGGATAAAGATAAACTGGAATCACACCTGCTAATATTAACGCGGAAAACGCCGACTTATGAGAATTTCTCGGCATTATTATTTTATCGCCTGGCTCAGTCGCCGCCATAATCATAGCCTGTATTCCTGACGTTGTGCCATTCACTAGAAAATAAGCGTTATCTGCTCCAAATGCTTGTGCCGCAAGTTGGTGAGCATCTTTTATGACTCCAATAGGATTTGCAAGATTATCCAAATCCTCCATGCTGTTAACATCTATGCTCATTACTGCACTTCCTACATACTCTGTAAATTCTTTAATGCCTTTCCCATGCTTGTGCCCTGGCACATGGAAAGCATACACATTTTCATCCACATATTTTTTAAGCGCCTCAAATAAAGGCGCATCATTCTGACTGTATTTAGTCATTTATAAAATTCCTCCTAATCATTTTAATGCCATGCGAATATCATCAAAATACTTCTCAAGCACTTCTACAATTTTAAATTTTACCTGTGGTTTATTTGTCTCTATCATGGAAAGCTCGTCTTCTGACAAATACTTGCTTAGCTCTCTCTTCGTTTCATCACTTGAAAGTCCATGTGTAATATCTACAAAACACAAAGGTGGAAACATTACACACCACCAGTTTTTCCCTTCACCTTTTCCTATTACTATTCTCAATGCATTGTAATTTCCTGCAGGAAGAGTTATTGTATCATAGTATTTGGTGGGAAAATCAAAACGCCCGTACATCACCTTCACACCGTAATTTTTACCATTGGCGTATACAGTATCTTGCGCTATTTTCTGGATTTCCGGAATGCTTTCTTTGATAATTTTTTCTGATTCTTTCAAATTCGTTATCCCTATAAATTTAGAATTCATCTTCTTTATTACAGCGTCTCTAACTTTAAGTTTTAAATTTTGGTCATCTTCTGAATCGCTATTTGCTATGACGTGAAACCTAATAAGCTTATTTGATATGTCCTTTTTCATGGCATATGTATTATCATTTTTACTATTGATAAAAAGAAATACTGTAAAAACTAACAAAATAATTGCTATAAATTTTTTCATTACCATGTATCCCCCAATATTTTAAATTTGACATACCGGCTATAACCGGCATGCCCTCAATCTCAATTATTGACAGGTGGAAGATAAAATATACAAAGTTTATTTAAATAAACCAATCCTCCTTATATGGGTAGATACAACAGGCTCTACAACTACATCTGGAAATCTTGTTTTCCATTCAGAGCCAACTTTGCTCCACAATCCTGGTTTATACTTTTGTATATAATCGCCGACACCTACCATATCAACTTTTAAATCTTTCTGAAACCTCTTTAAGGAATCGTTAATCATTTTTTCTATCACTTTGTTGGCTTTATTCTCCATGGTACCTAATACATTTGTGTCAAACATCTCTCCGTGCTTTTGAAAGCTGTATTCTGTCACTTCACCCTCTACATCATACTTTATCTTGTAAATTATCTTCCCATCTTGTTCAGCAACCTGTCTTTTCATGACCGTATTTGTAATATTAAAAGGAACTTTTACTTCCTTTCCGTCTGTGGTTGGCATGTTAAACGTAATGTCGCCACCTTTTACAAATCCCATTAGCCACATATATCCCATGTTTTCACCATCTGAAAGCCATCCTGCCAGTTTGTAATCCTTGATTATGGCAGAACCAGCTATTTTAAGCTCATCTTTTCCTGACGAAATGACAGGAATTATTGCATTGCCGTTGGTATCGTGCAAAGACTTTGTTATCTTATTGTAATCAATATTAGGGAAAATAGATGTCCTGTTGTACTGTTTGAATATGTCGTCTATATAAACGCCAATATCAGGATCAAATTTATAATTTTTAAGCAGTATATCTTGCGCCTTTCCGTCTGCAACTAAAAGCCTCAATTTCCTGCTTAATTCGTAGCTTCTATCAAGAGTGTCTAATACTTCAAGAAATTTATCCCTATTGCTTACTACATCCTTGCCAAGTATAACTGCCTTTGTATGTCCGAGAAAAAGCCTTTTATCAAGCCTTGTGCTTACATGGCGGGATGCAGAAAAAACCGTATCACCAACCTCTGATATGGAGAAATTAGGCTGTCCACCGCCACCACCTCCACCACCGGCAGCGCTGGTTACCTGCTTTACATTAGGAAATTGAAAAGTTACAATGTAATTTTTAGCTTGATTAGATGTATCAATCCCTATCGCCATTACAAATGCTCTATCTTCTATTTCTACCTTATCCCAGCACCCTGTTATCAATGACAATATCAGTAAAAGCAAGATAACAATCTTAATTTTTTTCATTGTTTTTCATCCCCTTGCCTCTCAATTTCATAGCTATAAACATCAAAATCGGAAGAATAATTACGAAAAACAATGTCAAATTTGATGCATATGAAGCATATTTGTATACCTCAACTATTGAGTCTGGGATAAGCGCCATAAAGTAAATAATAGGTATTAACGGTATAACTAAATATGTGTGTTCACGGGCCTTTATAAGCTTAGAAAGGCTTAATGTAGCAGCATATTGAAAAGCTGATATTGATGTAAATACCGCAAACGTCCAAATCCCCATTATCAAACTCTCAAGATTTTCAATAAAAAAACCTGGAAAATTAATAGACTTAATAACTGTGAGCAAAGGCCACAACTGAACGCTGGTCTCTTTGTACCCAAATATGCCCATCGTATAAAATGTAACGTAAATATAAAAAAATATTATAGAAAAAAAAGAAATGTTTATGCTTTTTTTTAATTTGTTTTCCAATTGAATATATGGAAATATAACATATAGTATTTCAAATCCAACAAAACTATAAGCAGTTAATAATATACCTTTCAATAACTTTAAAGGCGATATTCTCAATATTGGCAAAAAATTGCTTAAATCTATATCAGTAATAGCCGGAAGAAGAATAATCATCGTAGGGATAACCATTATAGGGAAAAGAATCTCTGACAACCTTGCAATAGGCTCTATGCCATAACGTACGATATAGCCCGAAGTAAAAAGCAGTGTTATCATTATCACTTCAATGGGTGTGCTATTTAAAAGATATGATTTTGCAACCTCTCCAAAAATTCTTAGATTCAAACTGCAAAAAATTAAAAAATATGCAACAAGGAAGATGCTTAATATAACAGATACAGGCTTTGTCATAAGCTTTGCAGAGTACTCTACAAATGTCTCTGTCGGAAATATAGATGCTATACGGCAAATAAATCTTGCAAATATTAACGCTAGGATTCCTCCCAACAGTATTACTATAAGGCCGTTGGGACCAGCAGCTTTTGTAACATCAGAAGGTAAGCTTAATATACCTGCTCCCAGCATAGTTGTAAAAAGCAGTATTGAAAGTTGATTTTCTGATATCTTGTCATTGTTTTTTATCATTATTATCCCTCCGGTCTATTTCCATGCTTTCTATTTTCTCAGGCCTTAAATCCTTCATGCGTTTCTTGTTCTGTGTATCTAGAGTCGCCGGTCTTCTCTTAAACATCATAAGTGGTGCTCTAATCAATGTGTCCGCTAAATCGCTAAGATTCACCTCAACAAACGGTGATAAATACGGAAGGCCAAAACTTTTTAAAACGACCAAATGGGTAAGCATCAATATAAAACCAAGCATTATACCGTACAATCCCAATACGGCAGCAAAGAGCATAAAGGCAAACCTTAAAAGTCTAAAAGCAATAGCAGCACTGTAGCTTGGTATCGAAAATGATGAAACTGCTGTGACAGCCACTACTATAACCATTAATGGGCTTACGATTCCTGCCATTACAGCTGCTTGACCAATGATCAAACCGCCTACAATACCTATTGTCTGGCCTATTGGAACAGGAAGTCTAATTCCAGCTTCTCTTAAAAGTTCAAAAGTTGCCTCCATTATTAATGCTTCCATAAATGCCGGAAATGGGACACCTTGCCTCGTAGCAGCTATATAAAGGGCTAACTTTGTCGGTATCATGCCTGGATGATATGATGTAAATGCGATGTATATAGATGGTCCAGCAAGGGCAATAATAGCTGCTGTAAACCTCAGTATCCTCAAAAGTGATGAAATCATCCATCTCTCAAAATAATCTTCAGGTGATTGAAAAAGCGTCGCCAGCGTAGTCGGTATGATAAGTGCAAATGGAGAATTGTCTATAAGTATAGCTATTCTACCTTCTAATACAGATGCTGCAACCTTGTCCGGTCTTTCTGTATTAAGCATTTGCGGAAACGGCGAATGCCAATCTTCTTCTATAAGCTGCTCCACATAACCGCTTTCTAAAATGCCGTCTATGTCTATCTGCTGTAGCCTTTCTTTAATCAAGGACAATAAATCTTTATTGACAATATCGTCTATGTACAATAAAGCAACATCTGTCTTTGATCTTTTTCCTATTTGCATCTGCTTTATTTTAAATTTAGGATCTCTTATCCACCTTCTAACAAGTGCAGTATTAACCCTTAAAGTTTCCGTAAAGCCTTCTCTCGCGCCCCTTACTACCATTTCTGTCTCAGGTGGTGTTACAGATCTCATCTGCCATCCTCTGCTGGATATAATCACAACTTTAGGGTGTCCATCTAAAAAAAGAGCTGTATCGCCCGACAGTATCGATGTTATGCATTTGTCTAAATCATCTATCTCTTTTATATCGCCACCAGTTATGGCAGCTTTTTTAATTACTTCATATATGTTCTTCTTAATTTCCTCTATAGATGGTTTTGCCTGTCTCGTATCAAGCATAAGTGAATGCATCACATGTTCATTTATAATGTTTTTATCTACGAGTCCATCCACAAAAACAAGTTCTAATTTATGCTGAAACTCTTCTCCAACCCAGATATCCCTGTAAATTACATCATCAGAATCTTTTAACATATCTTTTATGTATTTTATGTTTTCTTCAATATTCTCTTTGACTTTCGGACTTTCAACATCTTTGTATTCATCGTTACTATTTTTATTGTTTTTATTATTTTTAAATAGCTTATTAAAAAGTCCCAACAAAAACACCCCTTTTGCTAACATCAAATCGGCAATAATTTTATAATTATATACATTATGCCATCTATCAAAAGATAAGCTAGGCCTATGTTTCTGCATATCTTCGAATCCTCTTCAAGGCCTTTTTTTCTTAAGTCTTTAGGCTCAAATACCGACTCATAAAATCCAGCGATGAAAAACGTCGCAAATAAATATACATTAAAGACCTGTTTAATAAAAAGAATTAAATTCATCATTTCAATATCACCTTTTTTAATTATTTCACAATAAAAAAAATTATATGCAAAAAAAATAGGCATTTGCCTATTTTCTCATCATCTCCTATTTACGCTATATATTTATTTGCCATTTCCACGTCTTCATCCTTATCTACGTCATTCCCTATTTCAGGGTATTTTGATATTACAGCTTTTGCATTAATATTAAAAAGCTCCGAAACTTTTCTTTCCAACTGACTTATTGTAACCCGTCCAAAAGCAAACAAGATTAAAATCTTGAATCCCAAAAGCTGACCCAGTTTCCATGGTTTTTTCCTAAACGCTATAAATTGTTTTGCTGCTTCAATACATGCATCAATGATCTGCGGATTTAAGTAAAATATATTTCCGCCTGTAAAAGTACCTTCTTTTATTTTAGCGTATGTCCTCTTAGCATCCGGAAACTTCCTCTCATTGTCCTCTCTTTTCACAATCGGATAGCATAAGTCTGCATCCAATGATTCAGACTGTTCAATAAAATCAATAACTGCCTCTTTCGTCAGCATAGGAATATCACATGTCAATATCAAAACACGCCTATCATTTTTAAAAGGCTCAATTCCCTTAACAACATTTTCTATTATGGAGTTACCTTGATCTATTAATATATCAATTCCATCTATACACTTTAATTTTTCTCTATCGCCTATTACTGCAATTTTCTCCACCTTACCTGAGCTTCTTAATGCATCAATAACGTATGATATCATGTATCTGCCTTTTATTTTAATAAGTGCTTTCTCGGGAAGCTTTTCATCACCAGTGCTTCCAGCTAGTATTAAAGCATTCATAATCTGTTTCACTCTCCATTGCTAAAATGCTTCATATCTTTTACCAAATCATTTTGGAAATTCTGAATGTGTTTTTCTGCCCACTTTTGAGCATTGTCAGAGTTTCGCATTTCCAATGATTCAAGTATTTTTTTGTGTTCCTGATATAATTTCTTAGACTTTTTATAATCACTGATATATTTTACCCTAAATCTGTGAACATGCTCTTGCAGATTATTCATTATCTGCACCAGTTTTTCATTTCTCGAAGCATTAAAAATGCAATCATGAAATTCCTGATCATATTTAATCAATTTGTCTGTGTCGTTTTCCACAATTCCTTCATAGAATTTATCAAGTATTTCTTTTAGCTGTTTAAGCTCATCATCTGTAATTCTCTCTGCCGCCAGAGATGCCGCCAGTCCTTCTAAAGACTGTCTGACCTCAAAAGCATTGAGAAGATCCTTTGTACTTAAATCCGACACGTACGCACCTTTTCTCGGCACCATTACAACAAGGCCATCCAGTTCAAGTTTCCTTATGGCTTCTCTAACAGGTGTCCTGCTAACCCCAAGCTTTTCTGCTAGCTGTACTTCCATAAGCCTTTCACCGGGTTTAAATTCACCTGTTATAATAGCATTCTTCATATAGTCAAAAACAATATCCCTTAGTGGTTTATAATTTTCCAATGGTAGATAATTATTCATACAGTTCTATCCCCTTATCAATAGTATTAGCAATATATACAAAGAAGCCCTCATTCAAAAATGCGTTATACGCCATATTTAAAGAATCCCAATTATCAAAGATTCCAAATACCGTTGGACCGCTGCCACTCATCAGTGTGCCTGAAGCTCCTCTTTCAATCATCATTTTTTTGATCTCACCGATAATTGGATAATTCTTGATAGTTACACGTTCCAAATCATTTCCTAGGCTACTGCAGATATCGACTATACTGCCTGAATTTATAGCATCAATCATTTTTATTGTATAATTATTTTCTATAAAATCAAGTTTGTCGTACTCAGTATAAACATCTTTTGTTGATACAAACAACGGAGGTTTCACAATAAGCAACTTTAGTTGCGGTGTCTTTATGTCTAAAAGTACATCTCCGATGCCGCTTGCCACCTTAGTTCCACCTTCAATGCAAAAAGGAACATCAGCTCCCAATGATACAGCTAATTGTTTCAACATAGGCAAATCTATGTTAAGATCCCAAAGCTTATTCAATGCTACTAACGTTGCTGCTGCATTAGAGCTTCCACCTGCAAGCCCTGCAGCAGCAGGTATATTTTTATTGAGCCGTATCAATGCGCCATATCCACCAAATTCTCTTTTTAATAGATTTGCCGCCTTTACTATAAGATTGCTTCCATCTGATGGTATATACTTATTATCACATTCAAAAACTATATCACTGTTTATTTCAAATTCTAATTTATCACATAAATCTATTGACTGCAAAACCATGTTTACAATGTGGTATCCGTCATCTCTTTTACCTTTGACATCAAGCGACAAGTTTATCTTAGCGTATGATTTTGCCCTTAGTTTGTTCATAATATATTCACTTCCAAAAAAAATTCACACTATAATATATATTATACATTATACACGAAAATCCTTCTATATATGTTTAGTTTTAAAAATTATATTTCTGCATCAATAAAATAAAAGTTGGAATAAATATTAAATTCCAACTTTACCCGCATTTTTATATTTTATTCGGTATTATAAGCTTTGAGCCTGCTAAAACTTTTTCTTCTTTTAGATCATTTACCTTAATAATATCTTCCTTAGCTGTTCTATAGCGCTTTGCTATATCCCAAAGCTCATCATCTTTTTGCACCATGTATATGGTAATGCTATGCCTGTTTTCCTCGCTTCTGGCTTCATCATTCTCTTTTACGTCTACCAAAATATCATATTTGCTCAGTTTAAATGCATCGACAGTAGCATCGACGACAAATTTCAGTTCCGCTTCTTTCATAGCCATTATGTCATACGATATGTGAGTTATCTTTAAATCAATAAAAAGCTCACCATCATCAATAGGCACATCTAAAAACGTCTTAAACTGTGCCTCGCCTTTAAATGACATTGGATTGCCGTTATCACCTATATACATTATGTTATAATCTATTATACCTTCCAAAAGTACTTTCCCATCTTTCAAAGTGTAGTCAGAGAGCACGGGATATGCCACAACATCAATAATCCTTCTTACATTATTTTTAAATTCGACATTTTCTTTAAATATAGCTTGTGATTTAAAGCGTTCCTGTTCACTGATTGCCTCAATCGACTCAATTACGGGCTCAACATTTCTCGTTATCCCATAAATATCGACAGGAATTTCAGTCTCATCTTTCTCCACTACCAGCGCTTCTGTCTTTAAAACTAATTCTATATCGATGATTCTGTTATCACCGTTCTCATCAGACGATATTTCTATATTTTTTTCTATTATTCTTTCATAAGTATTGGCTCTCATGTAACTTAATGCCCCAGGCACTTCTATAAAATTAGCATAGTTGAGGTCACATTCTTCATATCCGTACTCATCTTTTGAATCGCCTTCATATACTACGTATACATGAACACTCCCTTGTATAACTACACGATTATCTGTTATTTTAGGTTCTTCAGGCTTTATAAGTATATCAGCTTTTAAAATCCTCGATATATTAGGTTCACCATCAGAAATCTTTACCTGTTCTTTTAAGAAAGTCTCTGCGCTGTTTTGACCAACAATATTTGATAGCTTAACAGTTTTTTTAAGATATTCTATATCCTCTTCACCTTGAATTCCAACTATCGCTTCCTTCTTTTCCTTATCAAATGCTCTTCCAGATATGCTTACTATTGCTTTTACATTCATTTTGCGACTGTTACTCAGAGAATAATCAACGTGTTCCACTCTAGCGTTGACAAGTGATTTGCATTTCGATTTTGAACCGCTAATTTCAAGAAAATGTGTAAAATCAATAGACTTATTAATCTTCATTAGCTTCTTCTCTTTATCTGCTACATAAATGATGTTAAGCCTAAGTTCACCATCAACTTGAATCTTTTCATCGCTTTCTGTAACCTCGTTTATTACAGTATCGCCTAGAACTGCAATTACATTTATCGCATCAGGCATATCTTCTGGTACTATTACGTCACTTTCTATAAGCGCCTGACTATCCTCGCCACCTACAAATCTGTCATAGCTTATAGTGTTCGTCAATGTGCCCTGCAACATTTTTTTACCTCCTTTATATTAAATTAGAGTTTCTCGTTTAATCCTCTACAGTAATTGCTATAGATATCTAATATAATAATATAAAAGGAGGTCTTAAAATATGCCAAAAAACAAAAACCGATGAAAATCGGTCTTTGTCACATGCAACGTATTTCTTTTTCACCTTTCATCAATGTAAGCTCCACTGTGTCTGTTAAAATGTCAGAATAACTATATGAGACCCTGCGGGTTGCTCCCTGTCCATCTATTACAATAATAAAAATGCTTGGATATGTCTTTTCTAAAAATCCTTCCCGGATTATTGTTTTCTTTCTCCCACCGTTGGTTTTTAGCCTGACTCTTGCGCCAACATGGTCATCCAGCTTCTTTTTAATCTCATGTAGGGCTAATCTATCGGCCAATTTTATCACTCCTTACACAATTCTGAAAATATTATAACACATTTTTCATTTGCTGTCAAATAAAATATATTATTATACCAGCGAAAAAGTAGTTTGTCAACAAAATGATTGATATTTAAAAATGCAAATAGAAGTGTATTTTGAAGATATTTGCCAACTAATCGGGCAAAAATTAATAGCGAGTCAGTTGACTCGCTAAAATTTAGCCTTTGGGACTCCATACCTGAATTTTCCCATTGTCTGCAGCCCACCGATGCCCGGCGCACCTGTTATCGTGTTTTCAATTAGCTCCTCTATTTTTACTATCTCATTTATATGAGAATAAGCCACTTTCTCACAAACTAAAACAGGATCGAGGCAATGTATCAATACTCTCTCTGGTGAGCTTGCATAGTTTGCACCAGATGATATTAATGCTTCATAATTTGACTGGCAGGCACCTGCAAAAATGACCAAATCATCTAATGATGGCTCATAATTTCTAGCATTTTTGACAGCCTCTACAAAGTATTTTGAATTTCTATAATTGTTTATATCAGAATAATTTCTGCTGTTTTTTACGCCGTCATGTCCTGTTAGCACTAATATATCTGGCCTGTATTTACTTAAAAGACTTACTACTTTGTCCGGTTGTTCTTTTTCATCAACAATTTCTCCATGGGCTTCTATATTTGCTTTTTTATAGGCATCCAAACATATATTTAAATATCCTTCGTCTCCATCTATATGAAGAACGGTACCTGGTTTACCATAAGGCTCACTTCGGTTTGACCGCATCATGCTGGACTTTTTTAAATCTTTTGATTGAGCTATTTTTTTTATAAGATAATTTGCTTTCCTCTGATACGGCTCATCGTATTCGTTTATTCTCGTCAAGGAAGCCAGCATAAGATCATCTTCGGGTGCATCAGCAACTATCCGCATATTAAGTCCATGTAGTAGATAATGTTTTGTGCCTCTATTTTCTATAACATCTATAACTTTAAACAGCAAATCAAAGCCGTGTGATTTCCTTACAACTATGTCATTAACCTTAAAAGGCATAAAGATCCCCCCACAACATTATAGTCATATTTCATATACTATAATATGCAGGGTTCTATATACTTGTTATATATTATTCTTCCATTTGTTTTCCTAAAAATGTTGCTGCCGTTTCCGCAATTTTAGCTTCAACTTCCGTTAATACAACACCACTTTCTCTGGTGAAGATTATGACAGTACCAATTGTATCGCCCCGTGAAATAATAGGTACAATAACCTGTGATACTGGCATAAATTCTTGTCCTTCGGCGATAGCAATAGTGCCTTTGTCTTTTCCTTCGCCAAGTATGACAGTCCTTTTTTCCTCCATGTACTTTTCCAATTCTGGACTTATCGGTTTGTCAATCAATTCCTTCTTAGGCATACCTGCCACAGCAATGACGTTGTCGCCATCTGTTATGCAAACAGGTTGCTTTGTCGATTGATATATGCTGTCTGCGTATTCTTGTGCAAAGTCTCCAAGTTCACTTATAGGAGAGTACTTCTTTAATATTATTTCACCTTCTCTGTCAGTAAAAATCTCTAACGGATCACCTTCTCTTATTCTTAAGGTCCTTCTTATTTCCTTTGGAATTACAACTCTTCCAAGGTCATCTATTCTTCTAACAATTCCAGTCGCTTTCAAATTATGTACCTCCATTTCCTGAAATTTTAAGTTCAAGATTAGTATTTATGTATTACCATAATTTTATACATAAAAAAGACACTTCTTAAGTGTCTTTTTTATTAAACAGTAACTTTTATGTTTTGCGGAAACTTCTCAATCTTTGCTGCCTTTTTAAGAGCTTCTGATTTTTGATTAAATATATTCTGCTTTTTGGTATTCTCAAGATATGATATTATGCTACTTTTTACATCGTTAAAAGATTTTGTCGTTTTACCCTCTGATTTTATTATGTGATATCCATATTGCGTTTTAACCGGCTTTGATATTTCTCCGGGCTTTAGGGCAAACGCCGCATTTTCAAATTCCGTCACCATAGTACCCCTTGTAAACTCTCCAAGCTCTCCTCCATTATCCTTCGTTGAAGTATCTATTGAGTACTGTTTTGCAAGTTCAGCAAAATTAGCACCTTTTTGAAGCTTGTCATATATCTCATTGGCAGTTTTCTCGTCAGAAACCAATATATGGCTGGCCTTTACAACTTCAAACTGACTTTTATTATCGTTGTAATATTTTTCTGCTTCACTGTCAGTGACTTTTACATTCTTCGTCCAGCTATCTACAAGCTTATTTATAAGGACGTTGTCCTTCGCCATTTCTTTAGTGACTTTGCTGTTTGTAGCTTTTTCCGCATTGTATTCATCGGTTATTTCTTTGTCTGTCGCTGTAAACTTCTCTTTTTCAGCTTCTTTTAGAAGAAGCTTCTCAAGGATCAGATTATCTAAGACAGAATTCTCAACTACGTCAATAAACTTTTGCTCATTGTAGTTTTGATTCCAGATGTCTTTAGTGTACTGTGGATCGCTTTCTATCTGTGCTTTAACCTGATTAAACGAATCCTGATATTCTTTTAGCGTTATGTCTTGTCCGTCAACTTTTGCAACGATGTTTTTGTTTACGCCACAAGAAGTCAGTGTAGTAAGCGCAAGCGTCAATGCTAAAATTGCTCCTAATCTTTTAAGCTTCAATGCATTCATCCTTTCATTACTGTTTATATACTCATTATATATCAGTTTTAATTTATCTGCAAACATTTAATCTTGCTGACCAAATTGATCAATTCCTTCAATAAATCTTCCCTTTTGCCATACTTATAGGTAATGTATGGTGGAATTTGGCCCGAAAACATTATTTTACCTTTAAATTCATTGACTAAAGCATCAACTATGCTTGAATTTATGGACTTGTTGTCCTTAAACTTCAAGATTATAGAATTACCTCTTTCAGTAATTTCCAATATATTTACATCCCTTGCCAGTGCTTTTAAATATGCCACATCGATAAGAGATTCAACTGCTTTTGGATACTCTTTAAATCTGTCGATAAGTTCGTCTTTTATATCTTCTACGTCCTTTTCATTTTCGATTGAAGAAATCTTTTTGTACATTTCAAGCCTTTGATTTTCATCTTCAATGTATTCTTTGTCTATATACGCGCTTACTTTAATGTCAATTGTGGTATTTGGCTTTTCATCTTCAACTTCACCTTTTAAGCCTTTTATGGCTTCATCCAGAAGCCTTAGATACATGTCATACCCTATTGCATCTATATGGCCATGTTGTTCAGCACCCAGAAGATTTCCTGCACCTCTTATTTCAAGATCTCTCATAGCAATTTTAAATCCCGAACCAAACTCTGTAAACTCTTTTATAGCTTCCAATCTTTTTTCTGCAACTTCAGTAATAACCTTATCTTTTCTATAAGTAAAATAAGCATACGCCAATCTATTGGATCTGCCCACTCTTCCTCTCAACTGATACAGTTGCGATAGGCCCATCTTGTCGGAATCGTAGACTATAATTGTATTGACATTTGGTATGTCAAGGCCTGTCTCAATTATTGTTGTACATACCAATATGTCATAATCACCATTTAAAAATCCAATCATTATATTCTCCAGCTTTCCTTCATCCATCTGACCATGTGCTACAGCTACCCGTGCACTAGGAACCAGTTCTTTTATAATTGAAGCCATTCTTTCAATGCCATTTATTCTGTTATAGACGAAATAAACTTGTCCTCCGCGACCCAGTTCTCTCAAAATAGCATCCCTTATAAGTTCTTCATTAAATTCAACAACGTACGTCTGGACAGGATACCTGTCTTCTGGAGGATTTTCTATTACGCTCATATCTCTTATACCGATTAGGGACATATGCAATGTCCTAGGAATTGGTGTCGCTGACAGAGACAACACATCAATATTCTCCTTTAACTTCTTAATTTTCTCTTTATGTTTGACACCAAATCTCTGTTCTTCATCGATAATTAAAAGGCCTAAGTCTTTAAACTTTACATCATTTTGCAAAATCTTATGAGTCCCAACAAGTATATCAATAGTTCCCTCCGCCAATGACTTTATAATTTGTGATTGCTCCTTATAGCTTCTAAACCGTGACAACATTTCTATCTTTACCGGAAAATCCTTAAATCTTTGTACAAAATTATTGTAGTGCTGTTCAGCCAATATAGTTGTCGGGCATAAAAAAGCCACCTGCTTTCCATCAGCTACAGCTTTAAAAGCAGCCCTTAATGCAACTTCAGTTTTCCCATATCCTACATCACCGCAAAGCAATCTGTCCATTGGTTTGTCACTTTCCATATCTCTTTTTATCTCTTCTATACACCGTAGTTGGTCTTCCGTCTCTTCGTATGGAAATCTCTCTTCAAAATCCTTCTGCCATGGTGTATCCTTTGAAAAAGCATATCCCTTCATCGTCTGCCTTTTTGCGTAAAGTTTTATCAGATCCTTTGCCAGATCCTCCACAGCTTTTTTGGCCTTTTTCTTAAGCTTAGACCATTCATTTCCACCCAGCTTATTAAGCTTTGGCGGTTTGTCCTCGGGACCTATATACTTTTGTATCAAATCCAGTTGATCGACAGGTATAAATAGCTTGTCATCTCCCGCATATTTTATCTTAAGATAATCCTTTGTAACACCATCAAAAGTTATTTTTTCTATTCCTTCATACTTTCCTATACCGTAATTGACATGTACTACGTATGATCCAACTGTAAGTTCTGTAAAATTCCTTATCCTGTTTTCATTTTTCACTTTAAACGATTTTCTTGGCTTTCTGGACTGTCCGAAAATCTCAACATCGCTTATTAACGCAAATTTTGCATCTACGTATTCAAATCCTTTGCTGACAGTCCCTGGGTATATCAAAATGCCTCCTTCGGGAATATCGTATTCCTCATCATCAACTATAGGTACCTCTAATCCATAACTTATCAGGGAATCTCTCAATATCCTTCCTCTTTCTAAATTGCTTGAAAGCATTACAACTTTATACCCGGACTTTCTGTAGAATTTTATATCGTCTACCAGCAGTTCAAGCTTACCATGAAAAGGATGCATCGATCTTGACACAAAATTAACAATACTTCTCACTTCAATATTCGCATCAGATTTTACTATAGTATTCATCAAAATCAGCGATTTGCCTGAAAGCTTCTTTAATATATCATCATAACTAAATAAAAGATTCGACTGCTCCGGCAAAACCTCGCCAGATAAAAGCAACGATTTGAAATTCTCGTTAAACTCAGTCAAAATATTTGATGCTCTCTCTTTTACTCTTATATTTTCATCTAAGATAATAAATGCATCGTCAAAATAATCCACAATGGAATAAAGTCTTTCATAGAAAAAGCTTATTAATTCTCCTATATTTGGCACACTTTTGGTCTCGCTGATATTTTCCATGATTTCATCAAATTTCTTCTTAATCTTTTCCGCTCTTCCACTGTGAGTTTCTTTTATCTTTGAAACATACGAATTCACATTGCTGCTGAGATTTTCCATGCCCTTTTTGATGTTTTCGTCCTCCAGTATAAACTCTCTGGCAGGAAATAGCTCTACTTCACTTAGATTATTTAAAGATCTCTGAGTAAAAACATCAAAACTCCTAATAGAGTCAATTACATCATCAAAAAGCTCTATCCTGAAACCTTCATCTTCCATCGGAGAGAAAAAATCTATTATGCCACCTCGTATGCTGAACTGTCCTTTCCCTTCCACCATAGGTACTCTTTCGTATCCCATCGTTATCAAAGATGAAGATAATTCCTCTAAATCGATAATATCCCCAATTTTATATTTACGACTATATCTTAAAAAAATATCTTTAGAGGCAACTTTATTCAATACCCCGTCTATTGAAGCGACAAATGCAGATGGTTTATCGTCAATAATTTTTTTCACAGCAATAAGCCTTTTCCCTATAAGGTCAAGGCTTGACGCATCAACTTTATAGAAAAGGGCATCTCTGGATGGTATCAGGTAAGCATCACCATTTAAAAAAGAAATTAAGTCTTCATAGATAGCCCTTGCTTCTACATCAGCGTACGTTATAAACAGCACCTTCTTATTCAGCTTCTTTATGATATAATGGGCAATATGAGCTTTTTGAGAATCTGTTAGTCCATATATTAATAAGGGCATCCTCTCTTTCTCAATAGCCTCATCAATTTCCGCAATCTCTTTTAAATTTTCTATGGGCTTTATAAACAATACAATCACCTCAACATAAACCTATTCCAGTACCCATGAATGATAGATGTAATAATAATTGATGTATATATGTTTACATATATCAATATATAATATGCAATAGCTCCAAATATAAGATGAGTAATAATGCTTAAAACTGATGCCCTAAAATTTACTTCTTTAGGTGATACAATAAAATCGTTCAATGACTCCACAACGCCAAATATGAAATGGGCACCAATTATGCTGCCAAAAATGTACCCCATGATAGTTTTTGACGATTCTTCAATAATTGGCACGCCGTATACAACTGCTTTATCTCCATATAAATCTACGACAAATTTATTTAGAAAATATGATAAAAAAACGCTTATCAATCCGCCTATAATAAACATTCGCTGCCGCCATTGAACAAGTTCATGGCATGCTCAACTCCATTCTCTATAATATCAATGATGGCATCTGCCGCTCTATCGATAGAATTATCCACAATTGTTTTATCGCTTTCATTGAATCTGCCTAGAACATGCTCTATCATGTCACCTTTTGGTTTCCCTATTCCTACTCGGACTCTCGGAAAGTCCTCACTATTTAATAAGTATATAATCGATTTCATGCCATTATGTCCACCTGAGCTGCCCTTTTTCCTTATCCTTATTTTACCCACATCCAAATCTTTATCATCATAGACGACAATCAAATTAGAAAGAGGCAACTTGTAAAAATTTACTATATCATAAACAGCCTCACCGCTTGAGTTCATATACGTCTGAGGCTTCTGCAATATCACCTTTTCCTCTTTATAAATACCTTCACCTATCAATGACTTGAATCTTAGTTTTTTAACGGCGATATTCAATTTTTCAGATAGATCATCTATTACATCAAAACCCATGTTATGTCTAGTCCCTTCATACTCTCTTCCCGGGTTTCCAAGTCCTACAATAATGTACATACAAAAAACCTCCAGTCCATACTATTTTTTATTATATCATAAAACATTTTAAAAAAAAGTTGCAGATTTATACAAAAAAAGTTCCTTACCAGCGGGAGGAGACTGGTAAAGAACCATTTTAGCGTTATTTATATAATTATTGTGCATTTGAACTGCTCATTAGCTTAACTTTTGCAGTTAACGTCCTGCCATTTCTCCAGAACGTAACAGTGATTGTATCACCGATTTTATGCTTAGTTATTATGCTTTGCAGTGAATCAAACGTATCAACTTTTGTACCGTCAACTGCTGTTATTACATCGCCTGCTTGTAGTCCGGCCGCATCAGCACCACTGCCCTGTTGTACTTGAGCTATATATAACCCTACAGGTATATTGTACTGTGCTGCATCTTGAGATGTAACTTCCTGCACACTTACACCCATAACGGGTCTTTCAACATACCCATGTTTTATAAGTTCATCAATTATAGGTTTTGCTTCATTTATTGGAATCGCAAATCCCATTCCTTCAACAGGTGTACTTTGACTTTGGAACATACCAAATGGATCTTGTGTATCAGAGCCACCTGTTGATGTCAGCTTTACACTGGTTATACCAATTACTTCACCATTACTATTTACGAGAGGTCCACCGCTGTTACCAGGATTTATGGCCGCATCTGTTTGTATGAGATTAACTGGTCCATAATCGCTTTGAAGATTTCTATTTAAACCGCTTATTATACCGGCTGTTACTGTTCCAGCAAAACTTTCACCGAGAGGATTTCCAATAGCCACAGCAAGTTCTCCGACTTCAAGCTTTGATGAATCACCTAATTTTGCAGGTATCAAATTTGTAGCATTTATCTTTAGTACTGCCAGATCTGTTTTTGCATCTTTACCTATCAATTGTGCAGGAAATTTTCTTCCGTCAGATAAATTTACTGTTATTTTGGAAGCACCATCTACGACGTGGTTGTTAGTTACTATATAGCCTTGTGAGTTGATAATTATGCCCGAACCGCTTCCTTCAGGTACAAGGGCACTTCTATAGCCATTGGAATATGACACGCTTGTATCAATTCCAACTACAGAAGGGCTCACAATTTTTGCTATGTTGGTAATCAAGTTAAAATTGTTGTTGTCAGATGATAGCGGCAAATATCTGTTTATGACTTGCGTTTGCTGACCTATATTAGTGTATTTCATAATTCCTGCAACTGCGCCGCCTCCAATAAGTGCTGCAATAAGAGCAACAGCTACAAATGATACTAGCATCCTCCTTCTGAATCTCTTAACCATCTTGCCTAAACTCTTTTTGTTGCTTCTAAATTCAACTCTTGGCATCTCATGATTGATTTCACTGTTTTGCTGATTATATGTTGCTGGAATCTCTTGGGTATTATTTAAATTATCGCTGCTTATATTTTCGGTATTCATACTGTTACTGTCCATTTTGAAATTATCTATTTCATTTTCGTCTATGTTTTTGTTTTGTTCATTGCCAAAATCCATATCAATCATCCTCCTTAATCATTTCTTCATGATTACATTATAGATTAGAATTTTTAATAAACTGTGAACATATTGTAAATTATTTTTAATAATTTAACGCCAATTGAATTTGCAAGATAAACGTGAAAATAAATGCAGCTCGAGGGGTGGCTCGAGCTGCTATAATAAGGGAGGTCAAGGAGAGGCTTTTCTCTCTCTCAAGTATTATTATATCTTTAATTTATGAATAAATTATGAACAAATTGTAAAAAATTTATTCTATTGCTTAACTTTTTTCAACTTCAGTGTAAAAGTAAAAGTAGTACCTTCTTCATCACTGCTGGTAACCCAAATGTCTTCATTATGGAGATTTATAATACTTCTTACAATATATAATCCCAGTCCAACTCCAGGACTTCCACTTCTAGATTTATCAACCTTGTAAAATCTATCCCAGATATGGTCTATCTCGTCCGGCGGTATCGTCTTTCCCTTATTGTGAACTTTTATGAATAATTTATCCTTCGATTTTTCTGTGACGATGTGTATATATCCACCTGGATTCGAAAATTTGATCGCATTATCAATTAAATTCGTCAGCACTTGCTCTATTTTATCTTTGTCGGCTTCTACAATATCTTTATCACTGTCAAAATCAACCTTAACCATCAAATCCTTTTTGTTTATTCGAGATTCCATCTTGATAATAGTCAATCTGATAAGCTCATTGATATCAAACTCGACTAGATTCAGGGGAAAAGCTCCCGACTCCATTTTTGTTATATCCAAAAGTTCAGATATAAGCCTAGACATGCGCCGCGTTTCTTTTTGAGCGATTTCTAAATAAAATTTTGATTTCTCCATTGGTATCGTGCCGTCAACAACGCCGTCTATATAGCCTTGAATTGTAGATAAAGGTGACCGAAGTTCGTGAGAAACATTTGCAACAAACTCTCTTCTTGCGTTGTCCATTCTCCCTAGTTCACTGGACATGGCATTGAATGATTTTGATAAATCCCCTATCTCGTCATCATCTACAACATTTATCTTCGTGGAAAAATCACCTTTAGCCATTTTTTCTGTGGCAATGCTCATTTCCTTTAATGGATTAGATATTCTCTTAGACGTGTAAGAAATTAGTATGAATGCAATAAATATAGATATTGATATAGCTAAAAGCATTATGAAAAAAATATCCATAAGCGTTTTTTGCATCTCTACAATCGGTGCATGCATAAATATTGCACCTTGTATTTTACCGCCCAATATAAGAGGAAGTCCAACAGTAAGAACAGGCTGTGTAAACCTTCCGCCGAAATACCCTCTTCTTACAATCGTCTCACCTCTCAATATATTTTTAATATCATCTTTGCTTAATGTTACACCTGTCCAGTTCTTCTCAAAATCCCTAGACTGTATATATATATGTCCATCTGTGCTTACAACCCAAATTGATGCATTTATCAACCTATCAACAACATTTAAATTCTGATTTAATCTGTCAATATCAATGTCTCCTATTAAGTAATCATTTAAAATAGTGTTTATCTGCTTTCCTTCCTCAACCATTATTTTCTCTTTATCGCGAAAATAATAATTTTCAAACATAATATAAAACAGTGCGGACAGTATCACCATCGTCAGCACTATTATCGTTATATTGGTAAAAAGCAGCCTTCTAAAAAGCCTGTTTCTACTCAAATCACTTCACCTCGAATTTATATCCAACACCCCATACAGTCGTCAATTTCCAGTTTGGACCATCCCCTATTTTCTCTCTTAATCGCTTTATATGAACATCTACAGTCCTGCTGTCTCCCATATACTCATATCCCCAAACATTTTCCAGCAATTGATCTCTTGTGAAAACTTTATTAGGATGCGTACACAAAAAGTAAAAAAGCTCCAGCTCTTTTGGCGTAAGATCAACATTCTCTCCTTTATATTTTACTTTGTACTCGCTTAGACTTATGGAAAGGTCTGGATATGTTACACTGTCTCCATCATTCTCCTCATGCTCATACCTTCTTAATACAGCCTTTACACGAGCCACCAGTTCTTTCCCGTCAAATGGTTTTACGATGTAATCGTCAGCACCTATCTCAAGCCCTAAAACTTTATCAAATGTATCACCTTTTGCTGTAAGCATTATAATAGGCACATCCGTAAATTTTCTCACTTCTTTGCACAAAGTCATTCCATCAATGCCTGGAAGCATCAAATCAAGTATAATAAGCAATGGAAGTTCTTCTTTGATTTTATTCAGTGCTGTCACCCCGTCACCAATTCTTACTGTAGCAAAGCCTTCTTTTTCAAGATATAATGAAATTATCTCACATATATTTCTATCATCGTCAACTATATATATTTTTTTATTTTCGCCCATATAAACACCCCTTATTAAACCTTAAAACTATTATACAAAATAGATTATAAAACCGCAAATGATGGAAGACATTTAGGTTACAAAAAAAAGGCACCTTAGTGCCTATACAAACAATTTACTAACAGACATACCTTCATATATGCGCATTATTGCTTCTGCCAACAGTGGAGCCACAGTCCTTATTTTGATTTTACTTATCTTTTTTTCTTCTGGTAACGGAATTGTATCTGTTATTACCAATTCCTTGATAGGAGAATCAATTAGCCTCTCTATCGCAGGACCAGATAAAACACCATGCGTTGCACATGCATAAACCTCTTTTGCTCCATTGTCAATGAGAGCCTGTGCACCTTGTTGCAATGTCCCAGCAGTATCAATTAGATCGTCTACCAGTATTGCTATTTTCCCTCTAACATCACCTATCAAATTCATTATCTCTGCCACATTTGCCTTTGGCCTTCTTTTGTCTATTATAGCAATTGGAGCATTAAGCTTTTCTGCAAAATTTCTCGCTCTTACAACGCTTCCATGGTCTGGAGATACTACAACAACGTCGCCACCAAGATCCTTTTCCATAAAATACTTTGCAAGTATTGGACCACCAAGAAGATGATCAACAGGTATATTAAAATAGCCTTGAATCTGCGCAGCATGAAGGTCCATCGTGAGAACTCTATCAGCCCCGGCAACTGTTATGAGATCAGCCACTAACTTAGCTGTTATCGGATCTCTAGGCTTTGACTTTCTATCTTGCCTAGCATACCCATAGTAAGGGATAACTGCAGTGATTTCACCTGCAGATGCTCTTTTAAAGGCATCTATCATTATAAGAAGCTCCATTAAATTATCATTGACTGGTGAACACGTGGACTGAACTACAAAAACATTTGCACCTCTTATGCTTTCCTTAATTCTAACACTTATTTCACCATCACTAAAAGTCCCAACTTCCGAATCGCCTAATGTAAGGCCTAAATTTTCTGCAATCTCTTTTGCCAATGCAGGATTTGAATTGCCACTAAAAATCTTTATAGCTCCTCCGTGTCTTACCACTCCTATAGTCCTCCTTTTTTTCTTCTTTCTTCTACCCAGCCTTCTTTATTTGTCTGGCGACACCTTGCTATCGCAAGTGCACCGTCCGGTACCTCATCGGTTATAGTCGATCCTGCAGCTATAAAAGCATTATTGTTAATTTTGACAGGCGACACAAGATTTACATTGCATCCTACAAAAACGTCATCACCTATAATCGTCTTATGTTTTTTCTTGCCATCGTAATTTACAACTATAGAACCACATCCCATGTTTACACGCTTTCCAACCTCTGCATCACCTATATAAGTCAAATGCGGCACTTTCGTCCCTTCACCTATAACAGATTTTTTAATCTCGATGAAGTTACCAAGTTTTGCATTATTGTGTATTACACTTTCAGGCCTTATTTGAGCAAACGGTCCAAGTTTTATATTGTTATAAAGTTTTGACTCAGTTATCATGGAAAATATTATTCTGCATCCATTTCCTATCTCTGAATCAATGATGTAAGAATTAGGGCCGATTTCACAATCCTCACCGATTGAAGTCTTACCTTCTATGCGTGTACCGGGGTAAATTATTGTATCCATACCTATTACTACGTCAGGACCGATGTAGGTATTATCAGGATCAATTATAGTTACACCGTCTAACATAAGTCTTTTATTAATCCTTCTTCTCATAGCCTTTTCTGCCTCTTGAAGCTGCACTCTCGTATTAACTCCCATTATTTCTTCATTTGGAGCTGAATATGCGCCTACTTTTCCACCAAGTCTTATTACAATCTCTACGGCATCCGTCAGATAATACTCACCTTGTGCATTGTTGTTGTTTATATATTGAAGCGATTTCTTTAAATAGTCAGAATTAAAAATGTACATGCCGGAATTTATCTCATGGATGCCTTTTATTGCCTCATCTGCATCTTTGTCTTCGATTATTTTTAGAACATTCCCATTTACATCCCTTACAATTCTTCCATAACCATCCGGAACATCAAAAAATGAAGACAATACAGTAATAGAATTTTGCTCTTTTAAATGAAAGTTATAGAATTTTTTCAATGTCTCTGGCATTATAAGTGGTGTATCACCAGTTAAAATCATAATATTACCTGTATCTGGCAACAAATCCTTCGAAGCCATGACAGCATGTCCTGTACCAAGCTGCTTTTCCTGATATGCATATTTCACACTGTCGCCTAAGGCGCTTTTAACTTCTTCAGCACCATGTCCCAAAACAACCACTACATCTTTTGCTCCAGCTTCTTTGGCACTTCTTACAACCCACTCCACCATAGGTCTTTCGCAAACTTTATGAAGGACTTTTGGATGTTTTGACTTCATCCTCTTTCCAAGTCCCGCAGCAAGTATAAGCGTATAAAAATTATCCATTGCGACACCTTCTACTATTTTCATTTATATTTTCTACACATTCCTATACTATTTTAACTATATTTTAAACAAAGTTCAACAAAAAAATAAAAAGGAGAAATCTCCTTTTTATTCCTGACCCTGTGGCTTGTCCTGCTCTTTCGCTTTCTCATACTCGCTAAGTATCGCAGTCTGAATCTTTGCTCTAGTCTCCGAATTTATTGGATGTGCAATATCTTTAAACTCTCCTTCGGGTGTCTTGCGGCTAGGCATAGCTATAAACAAACCATTCTGTCCCTCAATAACCTTTATATCATGAACAACAAATTCATTATCGAAGGTTACAGAAACCACAGCTCTCATCTTGCCTTCCTCATTTATCTTTCTCACCCTAACGTCTGTAATTTCCATAAGCTCACCACCTTCCTGCAAAATAAGCCAATGATATATGATATTAGAAAGTACTTAAGAAAAATTTCTTACCTTAATATTATTCGCCATTAAATCAAAATTTCCTCCATCAAAATTTAAAATTTAGAAAAATTATGATAAAAAATTTCATTTTATGTCGTCTTAGCTATTATTTCCATTTTTATGCATATTATACATTAGCCAATCACTTATTTCCATCTTTATAGTTTCTTTATCTTCATTCATCTCAACCAACGTAAATATAGAAAAATAATTCTTTACCACTTTAACTTCAGGCTCTTTTGTTGCTATCATTACACCCGCACCCAATACTTCCGCATCAAACTCATTCATGAGCTCAATCATGCCTTTTATAGTACCTCCAGCTTTCATGAAATCATCTATTAAAACTACTTTTGAATTTCTCTCTAAGGATCTCCTAGAAAGCGACATGGCTTTTATCTGCTTTTGTGAACCTGAAACGTAGTTTATTGAAACTGACGAGCCCTCAGTAACTCTATTGTCCTGTCTTATAATAACTAAAGGCACATTTAAAGCTCTTGCACACATCATAGCAATAGGTATACCTTTTGTCTCCACCGTCACAACAGCATCAACATCTTTTTCTTGAAATGGATACGAAAGAATTTCACCTATTTTATTTGCATATTGTGGCGAATAGATAATATCAGCAGTATACAAAAAACCTCCCGGAATTATCCTCTTGGGGTCTTCAAGCTTTCTGCATATATCTATCATAAATTCATGAAAATTATCTATATTATTTATAGGAATATATTTAATCCCTCCACCAGCTCCTGCAACTGTTTTTATATCACCTAGGCCGAACTTTTCTAATATACTTTTAAGTATATCTATATCTTCTGATGCAGTTGATTTTGCTACATTAAATAAGTCCATAAAATAATTTAAATTAAATAATTTATTGGGGTTTTCGGTCAATATCTTAAGTATCACACTGATTCTCTCGTACCTTTTGTATGCATTCATCGAAAAACCTCCAAAGACAAACTTTTACTTAACATTATATTTTAAAGTTCATTAATTTGCAATATGTGATATAATCTTTTTGTATAGTATTTTATCTTTATAAAGTGACTGTTTTTTGGTAATAATAATAACAAAATTTGAAAGAGGTGTAATTAAAATGAAAGTAAATATTGAAAATTTCGATAGAGTACATTTTATAGGCATTGGCGGTATTAGCATGAGTGGTCTTGCTCATATAATGCTAAATGCTGGCCACATTGTTACAGGTTCTGATATAAAAGATTCCTACATAATTCAAAAGTTGAAAGATGAAGGCGCAATTATAAATATTCCCCATAACGCTTCAAATGTTGATGGTGCTAATTTAGTTGTATACACAGCAGCAGTAAAAGAAGATAATCCCGAAATGATTAGAGCAAGGGAGCTTAACATCCCAACAATAGACAGGGCCACTCTTTTAGGTGAGATAATGAAAAAATACAAATATGGCATTGGTGTAGCTGGAAGCCACGGAAAGACGACCACAACATCATTGATTTCAGTATTGCTTGAAGAGATGAATTACGATCCTACAGTTCTAGTCGGCGGTGAAGTGGACGTCATCGGCGGAAATGTCAGAGTAGGAAAATCAGATTATTTTGTAACTGAAGCATGTGAATATACAGATAGTTTTTTAAAATTTTATCCTTATATTGCTGTCATTTTAAATGTGGATTCAGATCATCTTGATTACTTTAAAAATATCGACAATATAAAGCAGTCATTTACACAGTTTGCAAACCTTGTGCCAAAAGATGGATTTGTGGTAGCATGCGGTGATGATTCAAATACTATGAGCGTACTTAAAAATGTTGACCGAAATATTATAACATTTGGAATTGACAGTAATTGTACATGGAATGCAAAAAACATAAAATTTGATGAAAAGGGATTCCCTTCATTTGATGTATATTACAATGGTGTATTCATTCAAAATTTTGAGTTATCCATCGTAGGAAAGCACAACATATACAATGCGTTAGCAACATTGGCTGTTTGTCACCTTCTGGGAGTAGATATAAAAAGCACTCCTTCGATAATCAAAAAATTTAAGGGTACACATAGAAGATTTGAGTTTAAAGGCACTTTAGATGGTGCTATCATAATCGACGACTACGCACATCACCCAACAGAAATCAAAGCCACTCTTTCGTCTGCATTAAATTACCCTCACAATAGAATAATATGCATATTTCAGCCACATACTTATTCACGTACTTATTCATTGCTGCAGGACTTTGCCACCTCCTTCGACAACGCTGATATAACAATAATAACAGATATATATGCAGCAAGAGAAAAAGATACAGGTATTGTCCATGCTAAAGATTTAGCTAAGCTTATCAGGGATAGGGGAAATGAAACATATTACATTAAGGAATTTACCGATATCGTAGATTACTTGAGAAGTATAATTAAAAGTGGCGATCTGGTGATAACGATAGGAGCAGGTGATGTATACGAAGTAGGCAATATGCTTTTAAATTTCAATAAAAAAGCCGCAATTGGAGCATAAAAATAGGCCAAATGGCCTATTTATCTTTTTATGCAGGATTTTCTTTCAATCAATTTAACAGGTACAATTATGTGATCTGCAATATAATCCTTGTTTTTAAGGATCTTAAGCAAAAGCTCCGCTGATTTCACCCCTAATTCAAACGTTGAAATATCTATTGTAGTCAACGGCGGATTAGCATAAGCAGAAAGCGGTATATTGTTAAACCCAATAAGGGATACATCCTGGGGTACCTTTAATCCATAATCTATCGCCGCCCTTATAACACCAAACGACATTATGTCATCTGTCACCACTACAGCCGTCGGCTTCTTTTGCTTCAAAATCCTCATCATTGCATTGTATCCACCATCTTCTGAAAACTCATCCTGAGCTACTAATTCTTTTACAAATGGTATATTATTTTCTTCCAGCGCTAATTTATAACCATCAAGTCTGTCAAGACTCACTACAAATTCCAATGAACCGCTTATAAATGCTATCTCTTTATGACCGTGCTTTATTAAATAATTCGTAGCAAGCCTTGATGCACCGATATTATCATTATCTACCCAGCAAACACCCTTAGAATCTAAAGGTTTCCCTATAACTGTAAATGGAAATTTCTCTTCTCTAAGCCACGGTATAAGCTCATCTGTTGTCCTTGAGCAAAGAAGAACAATTCCATCTACCCTTTTACCTTTAACCATATTTATAACAGCCTGCTTTTCTTCCTCTTCATTGCCTGAAGTCGATATAAGCAAATCATATTTTTCATTGTGTGCAACAACACTTATGCCTCTCATAACCTCCGGGAAAAAAGGATTAGAAAATGCATCTTCTGCTGAGCGGGGCATTATAAGCCCTATTGTATAAGTCATCTTACTTGCCAGGCTCCTTGCAATAGCATTTGGATAATATCCCAGCTCTTCCATCGCTTTAAAGACCCTTTCCTTTGTCTCTTTGCTGATTCTGGGATTATCCGCAATAACCCTTGATACAGTAGAAGGTGCAACATGTGCTCTTTGCGCTACGTCTTTTATTGTTACATTCATTTAAACACCACCTTAGTGAAACCGATTGCAATTAATTATATTTTATATCATTTTAAAATTGTTGTCAACTTTTGAAAGCCTTAAAATGTAAATGCACTAGAAAATAAATTTAAGAACCTTGTCGTAATACGGTGAACCTGATATGCCCAATAACTCTAAAATTATTATAGCTAAAAAAATCAATGCAGATATAAAAACAGGCCATTGAAGCAGTATCTTGACATCATCGCTTAATCTTGTAGTACTGTGAATAATATATGGATTTGTAGTCTTAATAAGCTTTTTAAGAAGCAAATAGAGAATCATTCCTGCAATTAATGCTACAATAGCATATACAATAACAGATACAAATGGTATATTCATTTTTACCAGCATTCCCGGTTTAGGACTTATTGTTTTTGATACATTATACGACACATATTGTATTACTAATACCAGTGTATTGTTTGTAAAATGGCCCAACATGCTGGCATATATAGAATCAGTCCTGTGTACCAGATATCCTAATAAACACCCTAAAAAAACAACACTTAAAAAATTCTGCACATTCAGGTGCAATACAGCAAACATTATACCTGATATTACTACAGCTTTTATAGATCCTCTCATTTCGTAACTTCTTAATATAAGTCCTCTAGTAAGTATTTCTTCGCACAAAGCAGCGCTACCCGACACGATTAATATCTGCTTTATCAGTCCTTCAAAATCACTTGCAGCACTTATTGGTGGAATCGGTATTTTACCAAACTTACTTAAAAAATAATTCGTCAAAATGCTAAAAAAGCTGGATATAAACATTCCACATATCATTATCGAAATTATCAAAAATATGTGCTTCGATTCGAGCTTATTAAATCTTAATACATATTTCAAATCATATTTTTTAAAAAGCAAAAAAAGTATAACAGGCAGTAGAACGATAACAAACTCTGTTATAATAAGTCCTATGTACAATGACTTCCTTTGAACATATGAACCGATGATAACAAAGAGAACCAAGATAAACAAATAAACTTTGTTAGCATCTTTCTCTGACGGTCTCATATCAAAACTCCTTTTCCATTTTGTCTACAAAAGATTTTACCATACATATATTAAAAATGTAAGAATAAAAAAATATATTTTTCACAAAATATTATCGGAAAAATTATTGGAGGTGTTTTTTATGAGCTTAATTAAGTGGCGCGGCAACGATATGTGGCCGGACTTTAATTTTGATTTTAATTTGCCTGCATTATCAAATATGTTTGCACGACCAAGAATAGATATCACAGAATCAGAGACAGAAGTTACTGCGACAGCCGAATTACCTGGCGTTGATAAAAAAGACATAGAAATAAACGTACACGGTGATGTGCTTGAAATAAAAGGACAGACATCAAAGGAGACTGAAAGAAAAAATCAAAGCTATTATTTAAACGAAAGGTATTATGGGTCTTTTGAAAGAAGAATAGGACTTCCAACAGAGGTTGACTCTGAAAGAACGACAGCAAAATTCGAAAACGGCATATTAACTATTGTAATGCCAAAACTGCATCCTGACAAACCAAAAGGAAGAAGAATCGATATTCAATAAAAATAAGCCAAACGTGGGAATATCCTGTGTTTGGCTTATCTTAGTGTATAATTTTAGTTGGCGGTAAAAAATAGAAAAAGGAAGATAGGTATAAATGTTTAAGTAAGTTTAAAAGTCATATAAAAAACAGCAATATGGAGAGAACAATGATGCAAAGACAATTGCATGAAAATTCATGATATACCAAACATTATGTGGATAATATTTAAAGAAAAAAATCTGCCAACAACTATTTAGCACAAACAGTTACAATAAATGACTTGATACTTTATCATAAATAACATACAATAAATGATGAAAGAATTAAAAATTTAACATCTGATGAAAAAGGTATGCTTTGTACATATGAACATCCGGTAGATTTTACAAAGAAAGAAAATATTAATGAGCTAATTTCATATGTTAAATCATTATGATAAGCAAATTGCTTATTAATAAAATTATGGCAAAGTATAATTGTAATTATATAAAACATGACTGATTAAATGAAAGGTAAAGAAGTAAGGTGGCAATGATGTTCAAAAAAGATTTATGATTTATTATCGTCGACCTCCTATAGAAGTAAAGTTGACCGCTTAAGGAGCGAATTTTTAATAGAATATACTTATAATTCAAATGCTATTGAGGGAAATATTAAATTAGTGTTATATACATATAAAATACCAATAATATAAGGAAAGGTGACTATGATGTTTAAATGTGCATGGTGTAAGAAAAAAATTAAAGAAAATGGACCTATATTTGGATTAAATGTAAAGTTTGCAGAAGAAGCCAATTTAAACAAAGAAGGAGGCAAGATTATTCAGGTATATATAAAATCAAAAAATATCAGTGTACCAATGATAGTTACAGCTGCTGATTCTGAAGCTAAGAAACATGGACAAGATGGTATATTTGCTGTGTGCAGTGAAAAATGTGGCAATAAATTGAGAGAAACTCTTCAAGAAGATCTTAGGTTTAAATTTACAAATTTTCAGATATAAAATAATCAATATTGCGTGAGAATCATAAGTTTAAATCTTTAATTTGAGTTTTATTACCAAAATTATAGTAAAAATATATATTAATTTTTGGGGGAATGAAATATGTTAAATAAACGACCCAAAATCCAGATTCCGATGACACCGATGGATATAATTGTTGAATTATTATCGATTTTAGTCATTGTATCAATAGTTATAATAACTATTATATTGTGGTATAAGCTGCCCGGAACTATTCCGACTCATTTTAATATCAGAGGTGAGGTTAATAGTTCTGGAAGCAAATCAAACACATTAATACTTTTATCGGTAATAATCTTAATGTATGTTATGTTTACTGTTTTAACAAGATATCCACACATATTTAACTATCTAGTTGAAATAACAGAAGAAAATGCTATAATTCAATATAAATTAGCAAAGTCTTTTATGCGCTTTTTAAAACTTGAGATAGTCCTTTTACTTTCTTATATTGAATATATAACTGTAAATGCAGCTTCAAGCAGTAAAATCAGTTTAGGATTAGTGTTTTTACCTATTAGTATAATTGCTATTTTTGTAACATTAGGAATATATATTTATAAGTCAGTTAAGGTTAATTAGTGTTTATCAAGGTTACGTTGTTTAAACAGACAGATAAATAGTGACTTGTCTGATGTGGAAAAAGTATAATATAATCTTCGTTAAGTGGTACAAGGTAAAATATTATCAAAAGAAGATGTTTTAGATACTTTAAATAATGGCAAAAAATATCAAAAATTTAAAGGTACTACTGTTAGATTCAAAAATAATATATCAGTATATATAGCGAAAAATAATGGAGACATTAAAATGTAATGTGAGGTAAATTAACTGTGGAAGTACAGAGTCCCTGTCCCCTTGTCTGCATCTATGTTTTTCTTCAAAATTCTGTTTTGCATTTATTACAGGTAATAATAATTTTACCTTTACCTCTTGGAACCCTTAATGTAGCATAAAGGAAGGTATACTAAGTGTTAGTTATAGAAGCTAACAATTTAAAAAATATACGGAAAATTAGAAGCATTAAAGGATATAAATCTTGAAGTAAGTCAAGGTGAAGTCTTTTGATGCTTTTTGCTTTGTAGCACTTTTTTAAAAAATTTACTAAAAAACTGAGGCCTAAAGAACTAAACCCCTTTTAATTTTTTCACTCGGAGATATTTTCTCCTTCAAAAAATACATAAACTCAGAATATATGTCCTCATCCTTTCTGAAAAAGACAATAACCCCCTAACCCTAAACCCGCCATTAAATGACAGGGAAGAGTTTTTTCGCGTGTCACACCACATCCTCGGCAATGTTTCATTGCATTCCGCAGGATGTTTCTTGTACCTTTTTTTGTGGATCATTTATTCAAATCTCTGTAGATTTTTTATGCCGTTTTTACCAGGCTTCTCATTTTTTCCTGCTGCTTTTCTTTTATCCTGCCAACTGCCATCGCAAGCATTATACATAATGCAATTCCACATCTTACTGTCATTTTCTTTTTACCTCTTATGTAATGCTTCTCGAATCCGAATGTTTCATCTATTCTGCTATTTACTCTTTCTACTGATGTACGCTTGTTATAGTACTTTTCCCATTTGTAACTGGCACGGTCTATTGGTGTGAATATACTCCGGTCTACATCCAGCTTGATTCGGATTCCTTTTTTCGCAGAACACCTATCTATGTATTTACATTTTAATCCATACTGTTTTGCAGGGCATAGTTTTTTTAATGTCTTCCTATCTTCTTCAAAACCTCCTACTGCCATTTCTCTCTTTTCGCCTGTATCAAGGCAATAACAGTATACATTGCCTTTATAGTTATATACTACGTTCTCATGTCCTTCTAACGGCCTTGTCCCGTCAGGATCTTTCCATTTGTTGCAGATATCTATTACAGGCTTTATTTTGTATTCATCCCATAGCTTTTTTATCAACTTTGTATCATCATAACCACGGTCTGCTTCCATCGTTTCACACGCTTCAAGTATTTCAGGTCTTTCTTCCGCTATTTTTTCAATCATCCTGTGTGCTTCTTTTACATCAGCTTGAGAAGCTTTTGTTACACTGAATGCCACCGGCAGTTCGTAGTTAGCATCCACTATTAGGTGCAGCTTATATCCAAACCATTTGACTATTTTTTCCCAAGCAGTTCCGTCTTCCCTGATTCCTCGATACTCCTTTTTGCCCCAGTCGGCATCTTTGTCCCTTCGTCCATCAGTTTTCCTATTTTTATTCTCTCTTTTCGCCAGTGATTTTATTGCCTTACTGTCTATAGCCAAATCCTTGCCAAAGTCCGGTAGAAGCCTTTTTAGCTCTTCTACAAGTTTTTCGAATATCTTGTTTATTTCTTCCTCATGTTCATAAAGCTTTTTTAAAAATCTTGTGAATACCCATGCTGGTGGTACTATTTCCGTCTTCTTCTCACCTCTATATTTTTTTGTTTTTGCAGTGTGAAATCCACACATAATCCTTAGTTGCCCATTCCGCGATAGCTCTCGTCTTAAGCTTTCCACGGATATATGTTGGTATACTACTCCTGCCAATATGGCATTCCACATTGCTCTCACGGGATAATCATCTCGACCGTTCTTGCGTTCTTTTTCAAGCTTTTCCATCAGTTCTTCATCGGGCATGTACTCTATTACCAATCTTAATCTTTCCAGATCGCCTAAATTTTCAATTTCATTCCACACAAATAGTGTTTGTTGTGGTATAATAGCCATATGTGAAACCCCTTTGCTTTAGTGTTTATTTTTGTTTTCAATTACCATTTTACACTATAGAAAAGTGGGTTTCACACTTTTAGAGAAAATTTTTTGTTCCTGGGTGTAATTTTTACGTTTTTCATTTTTCATGCACTTCAAAGTTGCATTTCTTTACGTTTTTTTGGGGTAAAATTATTTTGTTGGCGTCTTAAAACATACTATTTTAGCACGTTCCTCAACATCGCAAATAACTCTTTTGATTCATTGGGTCTAATGGTATAGGAAAGTCCACAACAATACGCATTATTTTACAACCTTAAAGCCTGACAATCCGGATACCTATGAGTGGAACGATTCTTTGAGCGGGGATTTTCTCTGGACCAATCCAATGGATGTGAGGCTATGTCCTATGTTTTTACTCCTCTTAGTTTATACATCGCCAGAGCTCTCGACGAAGAACAAACCACAATTCCCGGATACTCTGAACTATTACTTGAAGAAGGTTATAATTAATGATTTTTTAATCAAAGTCTACAAAGGTAACAAAAGATTATCCCTCCAGAGGTCTAAAATAATATAAGGAAGGTGAATTCACATATAAATGCAATATAAAAGGGGTTTTCTTATGGTTTTTTGGCTGCGAAGAGATCTTCCATAAAGATTTAAGGTATTACAAGTATCTATTCCATGGTAGAGAGATTAGATAATTGACTTGATGCTTAATCAGAATTAACATATAATATAAGTGTAGAAATCTTATTTTCAATGAAAATAAGGAGGTAGTTAATATTATGGAATTAGCCAAGGTAACTGTTCGAGGTCAAATTACAATACCAAAAGAAATTCGTAAAAAACTAAACATCAAAGATGGTGATAAAGTAATTTTTTTAGAGGAAAATGGGAAAATTATTATTGAGAATTCGGCAATTGTTGCTTTACGTGAGGCACAAGATGCTTTTAAAGGTGAAGCTGAAAGGCTTGGTTTAAAAGATGAGCAGGATGTAGTTAAATTGGTAAAGGAAGTTAGAAATGAAATGTGGGAAGAACGCCATGCGAATCACAGTTGATACCAATATCCTCATTTCTGCTTTCCTATTTCCCAAAAGTAGTATAAATGATTTAATGATTATGATAGCTAAAAGGCATAAATTAATTTTATCATCATTTGTTATTGATGAAACTGTAGATGTGGTTAAAAGAAAGTTTAAAGGTAAGGAGGGAGCTATAGACAAATTTTTAAGCAAATTTCCTTACGAGATGGTTTATACGCCGCAAGAAATGAAAAATGATTTATTTAAAATTCGAGATGAAAAAGATTATCCAATCTTATATACAGCAATTATTGAAGATGTAGATATACTAATTACAGGTGATAAAGATTTTTTAGATATTGATATAGAAAAACCGGAAATTCTCGCACCTGCACAGTTCTTAGAGAAATACTCCTAACAAAGTTAAAATAAAATACAGTAACTATCCATCCAGCAACGGCAAGAGTTATATTAAATTCTGTAGAAATGAATGGTAATAAAGAAGATATTACAAACAAATCTATACCAATTATAAATAATGTAATCCACACTGTAAATAGATAAATAATATCTTTTAAGATAAAACACATTTTCATCACTCATTACCAATATATCAGCGCATTAGCTTTTTCATGAATTATATTTATTTGTTTGCAGACAAGGTGACAGGAATTTTGTCTTGAAAGAGAGACATTTTCTTCGAGATATGCTTCTGAAAGAAATATTTTAATGATTACAATTAAAGATTGGAATATAGAATGGAATGAGTTACCATCTTTTCTTAGAAATTTGAAATACATAGATAGAAAAAATTTTAAATCAATACAAGATGTTGCTGTTGAATTAGTTCCTACGATTAAGAAAGGGTATTTTTATTTTTAATTTTCGTCAAATTTTACTAGCGTTTTCTGTCAAATTATGGTATAATAAAATGGTAATTTTTTGATATCTCAAGACTGTAGAGGTGTTTAAACTTGTATCTAAAAAAAGTACAAACCATAAAACAGGAAGTACTTATTTGTCAATTGTTAACAGTTATTATGACAAGCAAACAAAGCAATCTCGCACAGCCACAGTCCGTTCTATTGGCTATTTGGATGAACTTGAAAAAGAATATGACGATCTAATTGCGTTTTTCACTGAAGAAGTTCGAAAAATGAATGAAAGGAATAATAACGAGAAGCTTCCTGTTAATCTCCAAATTGTCTTGAATGAATCTATGGATTCTAATTATAATGCTCGCAAGAATTTTGGCTATGCAGCTTTGAGTAGAATTTATCACGAGATTTAAATAGATACATTCCTTAGAAACAAGCAACAGCACTCAAAAGAAGAATATGATGCAAATACTATTATGAAACTTCTTGTTTTCACTCGCTTGCTTTATCCTGCTTCCAAGAAAAAGACTTATGAAAACAAAGATATATTCTTTGAAAAATTTGATTTCTCTTTTGATGCTTGAAAGCTTAAGTAGAGCATCTTGTAGTCATATTAAGGAGAACTATTATCTTTTTGATTTTTATAATGATGTACTTGAAGATATCGGAAAAGAAAAGTTTATGACACTTGGAGAGATTAAAAAAATTTTAGGAGAAACGAAAAAAGTTAATTTTCACCACAACTTTGGGACAAAATTAAAAAGCGTAAAACCCTTTATTTTAAAGTGGTTATGGGCTTTTTTTATCTCTTTTTGCTGCAAAAGTCAGGATATATTGAAAATGTAAGAATAAAAAAATATATTTTTCACAATTGAGGAAATTGCACAATTAAACTTTAATTTTTGAAGCTAAAAAAGACAATAGCAAAGCTAAGCATATCAATGCCTGTGGATAACTTATGAACTTTGAAATTTTAATTAAGCTTTTTGGTAATGATGCACTAACATTAACAGCAATAGTACCTGCAACAAGTGTAATACAGTTCAATAAAGCAAAGATTTTAGCTTTCTTAATACCTGCTGAGCGAAGATTGTCAGTATTTAAATAGTTTTTTAACCTGCTGTTGCATCTTTCAATAGAAGTTCTAAGGTTATATATTTCCTGCCACTCATCAGAACTTCTTATTGGAAAGCTAAAATACCTGTTATTTTTCTTGTAATTGACTTTAAGGCAATACCCATAGTTTGAATTGCTGCACCAAGAAGAACCATGGGGACAACCCACCTTAAAAGTTAGGAATATCAAGCTATTTAAAATATGAAATTTACTCAAAATATTTTTGTAAAAATTATTGGAGGTGTTTTTTATGAGCTTAATTAAGTGGCGCGGCAACGATATGTGGCCGGACTTTAATTTTGATTTTAATTTGCCTGCATTATCAAATATGTTTGCACGACCAAGAATAGATATCACAGAATCAGAGACAGAAGTTACTGCGACAGCCGAATTACCTGGCGTTGATAAAAAAGACATAGAAATAAACGTACACGATGATGTGCTTGAAATAAAAGGACAGACATCAAAGGAGACTGAAAGAAAAAATCAAAGCTATTATTTAAACGAAAGGTATTATGGATCTTTTGAAAGAAGAATAGGGCTTCCTGCTGAAGTAGACTCAGAAAGGACGACTGCGAAATTTGAAAACGGCATATTGACCATCATAATGCCAAAATTGCATCCAGATAAGCCAAAAGGCAGAAAAATAGATATACAGTAAAAAATAAAGCCAGACGCAGGGCACCTGTGTTTGGCTATAATATCATCTTTTTGCTTTCTCTGACAACAGAATCACTGTGTTGATTAAAGTTATCCACATATTCTACAAGCTCTATATTGCATCCTTGCCCAATTGTGACATTCTTACCTCTCACAGCTTTCGCCGTCGTATACTCCAGGTATATTTCATCACCTTCGATGACATCTGTTGTAAGGTCACCTTTACACGCATCATAAATCATCGATTTGATAAGCTTAAGCCTCTTAAATATTGATTCAGAACCTCGTCTTATCATGATTTTCTCTCCGCCAATTTCTTTGACAAAATTACTACCATAGATGTAGATTTCTATGTCATCAGCATTCAAAAGACCATTTAATTTCATGACAATGCTATTTGATGTGAAAATTTCAGAATTACAATTTCCTTCTATTGTAAAATGGCCATTTGCATCTATTTTTTCAGACGAAATATTCCCCTTAATTGTTACATTTCCGTGCGTTATTAAATTTTTAATAGACGTATCACCATCTACTGTCACGTTGCCTGCAACCTTAAATATATCGGCAGATAAGCTGCCTTTTATAGCTATGCTCCCTGCAACTACCCCAGAAACGGTTTTTAAGTCTCCATTTATTGTACAGTCTCCGGTAGCTTTGATGTATGCACAATCAACAGAGCTATTAAAAATCCCATTTCCCACTACCGAGACATTATTAAATAAGCCGCCTGCAGATGTATTATCTCCGACAATCTTTATATTTTGCCTTTTCTCTAAATCCATAAAAAGCACTCCTTTAAACCTTTTTAAATTCCTTAACAATTGCATTATCATCTTTTTCAAATTTATTCTTGTATTCTACAATGTCAACATTTGAACCAGGACCAATTTTAACATTTTTGCCTCTTACAATTTTTGCATTAGTGTACTCTATATAAATATCATCACCTTCGACAGTGTCCACAATCAATTTTTGTGGCATAGAAAATGTCTCAAGGATTTTTTCAAAGAATTTTATATTGTTTGTATTGTCTTTGCAAACATTAATACTTTGGCCGCCGATTTCTCTCACTTTACATTTTACAAATAGTCTTATATCTATATTTTCCGCATTTAAAAGTCCGTTTATGGTGAATCCTCCTCGTGAGACAAATATCTCTGAATTTACGTCATCATTTACTTTAAGCACACCATATATCTGGACTTTTTCAGCATTCACGCCATGAGCAACATTCAACGACCCTTCCACAGATAACTCTTTGCACTTAATATCTCCATTTACATTATTGACCCCACTTACAAGGATGCTTTCTGCTTTTATACTGCCATCTACTTTTGAAACACCACTGCATTTAAAATCTGTGCATTCTACATCGCCTTTTACTCCCATAACACCACTTATTATGACATTTCGATACTTGCCACCAGCAGAGTCTCCTACGCCACTGCCAATTAAATCATTTAAGTTTTCACTACTCATTAAACTCGCCCCCATTTACTAATTTTATCTTTAATTCTTCAATAATTCCCGCAACACTTAGCCTTTTAATGATTTTCGCACCTGGTTCGAAATAAACCTCAGACCCACTTGATACCAAAAAACATGTAGATACTCCAAACTTTCTCACAAATAATAGATCACAATTCTTTCCATTGAATTTATTGTAATTTTCTTTTAACGTTTCTAAAATAATTTTTCCTTCTTCAAGATTTATATCTCCTGCAATTATCATTTCATCAACAATGTAAATATATAGAATTGAATTAAAAGAAAACTCTTTTTCTTCTCCAAACGTCTTTATATACAGCTCCAAAGATATTAACGAAACAATGTTGCGTTTTTTTATCTCATCTAAGCTTAATACAATCTCTGAAGGATTTGGCGAAAGCATATTTGCAAGATCGTCCAATGATAAGTCTTCTTTCATGCTTAGAATTTTATTTACTCTTTCAAGAATCTTTGCTTTTGGGAAAAATGTCTCTTGGCCTGTAAATGTAGACTTTCTTATAAACCACTCCTCAGGAATAAGATTTTTTCTTTTCCACCTGTAAAGCTGGCCGTATGAAATACCAGTAATCTCAAGCAATTCTTTTTTCGATATTAAATCATTGTTATCCACTAATGTTCACCTCCACACTGATAGTATAACATAACACTGTTACGTTGTAAATAGATTTTATAAAATTTTTAAACAAAATACCGATTGTAGTGTATTTCATAATATTGTATAATCAATCTAAAGAACGACACTTGGAGGCATATCATGAAATTAGATTTAGATGATAGAATAATAGATTCAATTAAATTTATAGGTGAAAAATATAATGATATTGATAAAATAGTAATATATGGTTCGAGAGCAAGAGGAGATAATAGAAAGACCAGCGATATAGATATTGCCGTATATTGCAAAGATAAAAGCAAACCCTTCATTTCGCTTTTGATTTGTAATAATCTTTTAAATAATTCATCATACTATCGCTTAATTTAACACTTATGAAAGTTATATTGCTATTTGAGGTTTTATCATATTTAGGGAATAGCGCATAGCCATTGTAAATATTAATATTTGTTATCATATATCCTTCTTTCAGCTTATTTTCATCCATTGTTTTTAAACCATTATATACAAACTGCATTGAATAATAATCTTTACTCCACCTATCCAAAATTATATTTTCATCTTTTCCTTTTGAATTGTGGATATAATTTAAAAACTTATTAATAAATACTTTATCATCAATCATTACTGTAGATCTAACCTCAAGCTGGGCAATTTCTTGTAATATTTTTTGTTTTTCATTATAATCCTTTGTTTCTTCATATTTTTTATTTAATTCAATAATTTCCTGTCTATGTAAATCTCCAGTTAAATAAATTTTATCTGGAGTTTTGACATAGTTCATACTAATTCCGCTTTTAGAACAGCCAACAAATAAAATAGCCACTACGCAAATAATTAAAATTATTCTTTTAGATACATTTGTTTTCATATAATACCACCTAACACTATGAACATTACTTCTCTCAATACACATAACACAATTTTTGTTTTTTGATTTGTCTAGTTTTCTGGCATCATTATATTTATCGCCATAAGCTATTTATGTGAACGAATTTCATAATTAACTTTCTTATCAAAATATATCAACATATTGTCGTTTATTTATAGTTATAACACTATATGTTGTTCAATTGCATTCGATTTTTGAATTATACAATTTCCTCATGTATTAAAAATCATAAAATTTACGCAACTCTGACTTTATAAGTTCTTTAATGTCATCATTTATATCTACTAAGGGCAATCTTACTTTGCCTCCTAAATTTAGACCTAATATATCCAATGCTGCTTTGATTGGTGCAGGATTAGGAGCTTTAAACATACTCTTTTGAAGTGTACATATGTCAAATTGAATTTTTCTTGCACCTATTATATCTCCAGCTTTATATTTATTTATCATCTCTTTTATTTTTTTACCAACAACATGACCTGTTGCAGCAACTGCACCATTTCCTCCGAGGCATAGATTTATAAATATATTAGTATCTTCACCTGTCAAGATAGAAAATTCTTTTTTTAATTCATTCCGACATATCCTTATCATCTCGGAAGTATTTGTAATGTCGTTAAAACAATCTTTTATACCGATTACATTGTCAATATTTGCTACTTTAATAATTGTATCAATACTCATATTAACTGCTGTCCTAGATGGTATATTATAAATCATGATTGGTAAATTTGTATGTTGGGCTACCGCCTTAAAAAATTGATAAATACCTTCCTGATCTGGTCTAATATAATATGGAACAACTATTAACAGACCATCGGCTCCAATATTTTCAGCATATTTAGTCAAACTTATTGTTTCATCCAAGTTTGCACCTCCAGCACCAACAAAAATAGGCACTCTTTTATTAGCTCGTTTTACTGCTCTTTCTATAACTAACTCCTTTTCAAGATGTGATAATGATGTCGATTCCCCAGTTGTTCCAATTGGAATTATTGCATCTGCGCATTGTTCTTCTATCAAGTAATCCACCAATTTATCAAACTTTTCAAAATCAACTTTACTCAAATCATCAGTAAATGGTGTAATGCATGGAATAACTAAACCTTCCAACTTATGAGTATTATTCAATTACTACACACCCCTTTTTAAATTTTATTTTAATAACTATAGGTGAGAAAATTCACTTACATAAACTACCAAATTCCATCAATCGCATTTAAATGGGAAACAAGTTTGGGGACATAAGTTTCTTAACATGTTGCTATCCTGCAGCAAAGTAGTATTACCTTACAGTATTGAGCGCTATGAAAAAGGTGGCAAAAGCAAAATCGAAAGAATATGCGAAATGGTGTCCATACTTCCAATATCTAAAGGAGCAGTATATGGTTTATATGATTCATGGTACATAAACAAAAAAGTAATAGAAGCACATTTTGAAAGGGGATACCATCTCATAGGAGCACTAAAGACTAACAGAATTATCTATCCACAAGGCATCAGGATACAGATAAAAGACTTTGCCCAATATATTGAAAAGAACGAAGTTTGCCTCGTTACAGTAAACGGTTCTATATACTGGGTATATCGTTATGAAGGAGCCTTAAATGGCATAGATAATGCTATAGTAGTATTGTGCTGGTCTGAAGAAAGCTTTTAAAAATGAAAATGCTCTACATGCATTTATCTGTACTGATACTGAATTAGATACCAAGACAATTCTAAATTATTACAGCCAGAGATGGCCTATAGAAATATTCTTTAGGCAGACAAAGAATAATCTCGGACTAAATATGTATCAAGTACGTTCAATAAAATCAATAGACAGATTATTATGGCTTATATCATTGACATACCTGTATTGTACGACTTCAGGCGATGAATATTGCAAATTTGGGCAAGGAATAAAAATGGTTCGAAAAGAGGTACAAAAGCAGCGTATTCAATGGATATATGAACAAGCTGATAGCAATGTGTCTATTGATGAAATTTTAGAACAGCTACGGTTAGCATAGGTGTAGTGCATCTACTCTATGGTAATATTTGTTATCAATTTTTCTCATCTATAGATTTAAATACTGACAATATACGCTCAGCAGGTATTAAGAAAGCTAAAATCTTTGCTTTATTAAACTGTATTACACTTGTTGCAGGTACTATTGCTGTTAATGTTAATAAATCATTGCCAAAAGTAGCTTAATAAACTGCTTATGCTTAAACAAGCATATAGAAACAGACAAAAATTATTTTATAAACTATTTTTGTATTAAATTTTCAAAGTTCATAAGTTATCCACAAGCATTGATATGCTTAGCTTTGCTATTGCCTTTTTTTAGCTTCAAAAATTAAAGTTTAATTGTGCAATTTCCTCAATCGAGAAATAGGGGCGGCAAGAGATTATTGAGCTAAAGATATAATCACATTTTTTTATCATTTACAATCTTAGATAGAATAAAGTATAAAAATCCAAAGCCGGAACATATAATAGAAATAATAATCTTAAAACCCAGAGAATACTCCAAAAAGCTAAGGGAATATAAAAATGAACCCACAAATATAAGCGTGATTAATACTAATTGTAATGTAATATTAGGAATTATTTTAGTAACAATATAAGGCAATATTCCTACTAGTAGGGTGAAATAAGCTGGTATAAAAAGAAATACGGTAGTTATATCAGTGAACAAAGGAAACATATTACCTTTATAGTTTGGCCAAAAGGTAATAACGATGTATAGTGTTGAAATTAATAGAATTAATGAAATTCCCAACCATATTTTATATTTCATCTTATAAGACGATCTCCTTTCCTGAAATTATTGTAGTGCAAAACAATCCAAGATGCAACCCCAAAAGTCACGTCCTGGATTGTTTTCCGGTATATTTGATGAGCTATTAATCAGCAGAAATTATACATTTAACCAGCAATGAGAAAACTATAAGGCGAAAGCCTCATTAGTAACGATGGAGATTGAAAAATTATTAATAAAATAATGTTGAGAATCCGCAGCATTATCCTAATTCATTAAAAAACTTTAATAGGTATACCACTGGCTTTGCCATACATACTTGTACTGATAATCGCCTACAGAGCTTTCAGATAAAATTAACTCACCTTTATTTTTAGCGGTATAGAAAGCTGTTTTATAACCTGCATTTGGCATTTTTTCATAATATGCTCTACCATAGCAATTATTATGCAAATCCATAATGTTGCTTACCGTAAAGAACGACTTGAAAAACGAATAACTGGACTTGCAAATTGTGACTAATTGATATTTTAAATCAGGAATATATGCAACTGCATCAGAAAAAGCTTTATTGGCTGCATTATAGTCGTTATAACCTTGGCTTCTGTACGTATTATATCTATTTGTATAATAGTTGGTTACGGGTTCAAGGATTAATAGCCCCCATTCATGATTTATTGTAGCAGTCCGTGTTTTCAGGGTTCCTACACCCCCGGTAGAAATGTAATTCCAACTAAAGTGTCTAAAAGCATCTTGCAACATAACATTACTAGGGAATTCTTTTAGGGCCGCATCTCTTGCTTGGTTAGCAAAGGTAACTCCAATTTTATATATCTCTGTACTGGTTAAGCCTTCATCTAGATCGAGAACTCCTTCCATAAAGTTAGCTGCTCTTAATTTGGCTTTATTTTGATCATAGTAAGTACCGGTAGCAGTTATTAGTTGATCACTTTTGTCGTTTTTCGATTTGGTTCCATTTAACTTATCAAGAAGCTTTATTGCTTTTTCAGTATTTTGTTGAATTTGGGCTTGATCTATTTTGGGAAGTTTGCTTTTGTTAAAATCGTCTTCAATAGCTTTAATAGTATTATCAATATCTTGTTGGGTTGTAGTTGTTTCTTCCATTACCTCAATGGGTTCCCCATATTTCACAGGGAATTTATCAACTTCAGCAAATGCAGTTGAGACCATAGAGGATACTATAAGCGCAACGGCTATTAAAATCGTAATAGATTTTTTCTTCAACATCCAAATTACCTCCTAATTTTTTTTGAGATTGCGTAAATTTCATATTTTAAAAAGCTTGGTATTCCTAACTTTGTGAGAGACAAAAAAAGGAAGTTCACCCCAAATGTCGAATATATAACTATAGATGAGAAAATTCACTGACATAAACTACCAAATTCCATCAATCGCATTTAAATGGGAAACAAGTTTGGGGACATAAGTTTCTTAACATGTTGCTATCCTGCAGCAAAGTAGTATTACCTTACAGTATTGAGCGCTATAAAAAAGGTGGCAAAAGCAACATCGAAAGAATATGCGAAATGGTGTCCATACTTCCAATATCTAATTGAAAAGAACGAAGTTTGCCTTGTTACAGTAAACAGTTCTAGATACTGGGCATATCGTTATGAAGGAGCCTTAAATGGTATAGATAATGCTATAGTAGTATTGTGCTGGTCTGAAGAAAGCTTTTAAAAATGAAAATGCTCTACATGCATTTATCTGTACTGATACTGAATTAGATACCAAGACAATTCTAAATTATTACAGCCAGAGATGGCCTATAGAAATATTCTTTAGGCAGACAAAGAATAATCTCGGACTAAATATGTATCAAGTACGTTCAATAAAATCAATAGTACACTAGGTGTAAAAAAGTTTGTGTAAAGTAGTTGTTGGTAAATTTTCTCAAAATTTTATAACCCAACAATATTGAATTATCAAGGTACAAAACTACTTTTATAAGTGCAAAGTTTTAGTTAGTAACACTATTTCGGTACCAAAACAGCATACTAACTACATTTTTATTAAACATCGAATGGCCATTCATTTGTTTGACTACATTATAACTCCAAGTCCAACATTTGGGAAGTTCCGAAATTCGGCACATTTTTTATGAATTAGATGCCGAATTCCGGCACATCATTCTACAATATATTGCCGTGTGTGTCTATGATGCCTATGTTTATGGCTGTCATTATTATTTTTATATCATTGTCTGCATCAAACAATATGCCTAATTTATTTAGGTGATTTCTCAATGTTCTATCAGATATGCCTACTTCGTCCATTACTGCTTTCCTTACTCCATTTCGGACCAATGATGACAGGATAAGCTTATCAGTGTCATCGATCTCTTCTTCTACGAATGACATATTCTCACTTCTATACGATATGCATTTTTCAAGGTAAATTGCTATGTTTTTTAGGCTAATGCTCTGCTCTTTTATGCTGGGAACGTTAATTCGCGATATATCAAGGTATGCAACTATTTCTTTGCTATAATGATCTGTAATAGGCATTGCAGTACAATACCAATTCTTAAACAAGTCGCAATAATGGTCTTTTCCGTATAGCTGTGCAAGACTTTTGTATTCCATGGCTATGTTGACTGCATTTGTGCCACTGTCTTCAAGCCTTAGGCTTATGCCTTCTCTGAATTGGAGTTTTTTGAAATCTTTATTTAATTGGTCATTAGCTATAATTTTAATCACATAACCGTCTTTATCACACAGAATAAAGAAGTAACCTTCTTTAATAAGCACTTTATACCTATAACATTGATTTACAAAGTTATTTAACAATAATATTAAAAAGTTGTTTTCTCTTTTCTTTTTTAGCAATGCGTCATCATCGATTGTTTTATCAAAGGAGTTTTTGTCAGGATTGATATTTATAAGCAATGATTCCCCATAAGATACAGTCAGTTTTCCGTTTCCTCTTTTTATAAATGCGTCATTGTTCATCAATATCAACTCCATTCTTTTATCTTTCCGTAAATCATTAAGCATAATTTTTATTCTTTTAATACCAATGGGCGTCACTCGAAATACCGTCATCCGCGAAACCAGTGGTTGAAAGTGATGTCATCATTATTATTGTCAGCACAAAAATAGACAAGAATTTTTTAAACACACTATCACCTCACTAATTTTTTCCCTTCATAAATATAAAACAACTTACACTGGATTTCGTTACAGTTTTTTATAAAAAATTTTTTATCAATTTCAATATAAAAGATTTCATTTAAATATTGTCAATTCAGGAACGAAAATATCATTTTAAGGAACAAAAAAGCATTTTTACCTCTTATTTTTCTTCAATTGCAAGATAAAAAAATAAGGACAGAGCATTTTCTGTCCTTATTTTGTAAGTTACATTTGTCAACAGCTTATTATAGATATGCACTATATCTAATTACCTTGAGCAACATCTACTGTTATAATACCATCTTTATAATCGACTTTATATCCAAATGCTTCACTTATAACCCTTAGGGGAATATATGTGCAATTATCGACTAATCTCGCCTTCACCGGAAGTTCATTGATCTTATCATTTATTTTTGCTACCTTTGACCCTATTGTCAACTCTACAGTCGTACTGCCTTTTTCTACTGTTATTGTTTGACTGTCATTATGCCAATTCACTGTTGCACCTAATTTTTCAAAAAATTCACGGGCCGGTACTAATGTAATGCCGTCTATTAAAGTAAATGGCTCCTTAGTAAATTTTATCTCTTGCCCGTTTAACTTGATTTTCGGGACATAAGGAAAATGTATTACAGTGCCTCCACCTGAATCTTTATAAATGATTATGCCATTGTCCATTTCTTGAGAATATCCTGATTGAAGGACAGTTTCTTTGGTTACAGATTTTCCATCATCTTGTACAGCATAAGCGATGGAGCCTGTACATACAACAGCAAAAATAGCAACAAACAAAATACGTTTAAGAAAAACAAATTTCATCATCATTTATCATTCATTCCTTTCTTTTTACTTATGTATCAATTATAATAAATGTTTACTACTTATCAATGCAAATCAGTAAAATTCCACATAATTATACTTCTTTTATTAAATTTTATTTCATTATCTTTTATGCTTCCAGTTTTCAAATTAACAATATATTGTTTAGCATTTTCTGGGCTGCCTTGCTTGGATACCGAGATAAATGATATATTATTATTAGGTAAAGAATGCGGACTTATATTTGTGTAATTCTCTTCTGTTACAGGTACTATTGTTTTAACCTTTATACTTTTCAAATCAAGGCAATCAAGTCTGCCATTTGATCCGTTTGACCCTCTATACCGATAAAAAACCAGCCGCTTTCCATCAGAACTCCAAGTAACGTGACCAATAGCACTTCCATTTGATACTTCTTGATCGGAGTATATTCTTTTTAAACTGTCATCTTTAAGATCAATCATCCATATACTTGACGCAAGCCAAAGCCTAATAGGATCACCCTCATCTGCTTGATTACGATACAATGTCGCACTATATACTATTTTACTACCATCAGGAGATATCGAAGGGCTAGAAAATCTCACAAACAACTTAGTTCCAACTTTCTCGATTGGAATAGTCTTCGGTCCACCATATTTCATTATTAATTTATTTAATTCTTCCTGCGACATATAATATTTAATTTTATTATCATCAGTTAGTCCAACGCCATCCCATTCACCTCCACTTACCAAATGTTTTAGCTTATTGTTTTTAATATTAAGTATACATATTTCTTGATTGCTATTCAAATCTTTATTACGCGTCATACGTACTAGTAACAAATTTTGATTATCAGGAAACCAAGATAAATAAAATACAGCTTGCATTCCATATACATCATCAAGGTACTTTTTTATATAATTTTTTTATTTAAGTCCATAATATTGATATAAGTTATCCCTTTTTTCTGATCTACTTGTGTGTATGCTGCATACTTACCATTTGGACTAACTGCTCCAAATTGATCTGGAGCTATATCCGGTAATGTCAATATTTTCTTTACATCATGACTTATTGGGTTAACTACTATAAGGTCCGAGCCCTTCTTGTCAGGTATAAGGCCTGTTAACCATCCATTATATTGATTTTTATATGAATAGTTAAATAAACAAATGATAAAACTAATAAAAACTACAATTATAATTATGACTAAACTTGTAAATTTTTTCCCATGGTTATTTTTTAATTGTTCGCCTGCACTCATAAAAACTCCCCTATATTAATCTTAAGATATAATTATAATTTATTTTCGTTTTGTCAAAATTTATTAAAAATATACTTTATATTTAGTGAACCTACTCCATCCTATAGAGGATGAAGCTTCCTACTTCATAGACCGTTGCCTACTGTTATTCACAGCAGGTCTTACACAATCTCCATAGGCGTAATTTCGGGAGGAACCTTCCCTACAAAAATATTACTCTTAGGCTGTTATGCCTAATTGTCTTTACTTTTTACTCCTGATAATATTATAGCATATAATGTTATGGAAAACAATAGAAATTCATCTCCCACCTATAGAGGATGGGAGACTTCTTTCAAGCCTTCGTTAAAGATCATAAACTTCGTGTCTAAGCTAAGTTAACATAAACCCATCTCGAATTTTCATTATCCTTTCACATAAAATTTAGACACGAAGTTTGGTCAAATAAGAAAAATACTAGCAATTTTACAATTTCGTATTCATATTTAAACAAATATAAACATTCTTGAAAATAAGTTTAACAAATCTTTCTATTAATTTTTTAAATGTACATCATACTATATACTGTTTATAACTAAATATAATCATTAATTTTTAAATTATGCTACTTAATCTTTAATAATAATTCATCATGGTTCTGGATTATAATTAGTTAGCGGTACAAATGTACGACTATAAAAAACGCCATCACTAGTATTCCCATGCAAATCATTAAAAATATATTTATCAAGATCAGCAATTCTTCTTGTTGCAATGCCAACTTGGTTAGGTCCAAAATCATTTCGAGTTATCTCTTTTGCTCTATTTGTTCCTAAATCTCTAATACTAAAAAGTACCGGTTGAGCCACATCAACAACTTTCTGATTTGGAACAGTTGCATTTCCATTTCTATATGGTAATGCATTATATCCACTCGTATTATACCATGTAACATCACCATAGGATGTCAAATAATCCTGACCATTATATGTTGATCTAGTACCTATTGTATGTCTAGCATAAACATCTACATTACCCCAAGTTCCAATATAAATTGGATAATACTCAATATCATAATAGTTTCCAGAAATCATTGTATAGTTGTCAGGATTATTTTTTCTGACCTCTAAATCTTTTTCCATTGCACTTTTTTCAGTGTCCTGGTTTTCTAGAATCTTTTTCCCTTTATCTACTTCCTCTTTAGTAATTTCTTTCGTTCCCGCAAAATGTAATACTATTCCTCCCAACGTATCTGTATAAACTTTTATCCCATCTTCAAGTTCTCTATAACTACCAGTATCTATATTAATTTTAGAATGTGTATCATTTAATGCCATTGATTCTTTCTGAAATGCCTTCGCTGAAATTCCAATTGATAAAGCTAACATTGTGCTGATTATATACACAATTAACATACGTCTTTTTAACATTTCTATACATCTCCTTTTTATAGTTAGTAACACTATTTCGGTACCAAAACAGCATACTAACTACATTTTTATTAAACATCGAATGGCCATTCTGTTTGACTACATTATAACTCCAAGTCCAACATTTGGGAAGTTCCGAAATTCGGCACATTTTTTATGAAATAGGTGCCGAATTTCGGCACATCATTCTACAATATATTGCCATGTGTGTCTATGATGCCTATGTTTATGGCTGCCATTATTATTTTTATATCATTGTCTGCATCAAATAGTATGCCTAATTTATTTAGATGGTTTCTCAATGCTCTATCAGATATGCCTACTTCGTCCATTACTGCTTTCCTTACTCCGTTTCGGACCAATGATGACAAGATAAGCTTATCAGTATCATCGATCTCTCCTCCTATGAAAGACATATTTTCACTTCTATACGATATACATTTTTCAAGGTAAATTGTTATGTTTTTTAGAGTGATGCTTTGCTCTTTTATGCTGGGAACGTTAATTCGCGATATATCAAGGTATGCAACTATTTCTTTGCTATAATGATCTGTAATAGGCATTGCAGTACAATACCAATTCTTAAACAAGTCGCAATAATGGTCTTTTCCGTATAGCTGTGCAAGACTTTTGTATTCCATGGCTATGTTGACTGCATTTGTGCCACTGTCTTCAAGCCTTAGGCTTATGCCTTCTCTGAATTGGAGTTTTTTGAAATCTTTATTTAATTGGTCATTAGCTATAATTTTAATCACATAACCGTCTTTATCACACAGAATAAAGAAGTAACCTTCTTTAATAAGCACTTTATACCTATAACATTGATTTACAAAGTTATTTAACAATAATATTAAAAAGTTGTTTTCTCTTTTCTTTTTTAGCAATGCGTCATCATCAATTGTTTTATCAAAAGAGTTTTTGTCAGGATTGATATTTAAAAGCAATGATTCCCCATAAGATACAGTCAGCTTACCGTTTCCTCTTTTTATAAATGCGTCATTGTTCATCAATATCACTCCATCATTTTCTTTCCGTAAATTGCAATGTCCTCTTTTAATACCAGTGTGCTTCGCTTGTATAATTGGCTTGCTCTATTTGAACTCCATTTCTATAGACTGTACCTTTTGTTACAAGTCTGTAATAATACCCTTCTTCTACATACCATATTTCACTTATGGAGCAGCTAATATCTGTCGATGTGTTTGACCAGCTTTTGATTGTCACCCAGTTTCCGTTCTTGTACTGTTGTAGATACGCATCAATTCTGATTTTGTCGACGCTGAAAGAATATAATACACTGTCTATCGTCGATTTTCCCATTGACGATATGTCGAATGTGTTAGTAAACTGGGATATTGCTATCCAATTAGGCTTTACCGGACTTGTCACTAATTTTTTCGAAATGCCGTCATCTGCGAAACCAGTGGTTGAAAGTGATGTCATCATTATTATTGTCAACACAAAAATAGACAAAAATTTTTTAAACACACTATCACCTCACTATTTTTTCTCTTCATAAATATAAAACAAATTAAAATGAAATTCGTTACAGTTTTTATAAAAAATTTTTTATCAATTTCAGTATATATGATTTCATTTTAATATTGCCAATTTAGGAATAAAAAAGCATTTTTACCTCTTAATTTTCCTCAACTGCAAGATAAAAAAATAAGGACAGAACATTTTCTGCCATTATTTCGGTAAGTCACATTTGTCAACAGCTTATTTTATAGATATGCACCATATTTAATTATCTTGAGTATCATCTGCCGTTATAATACCATCTTTGTATCGATTTTATATCCAAATGCTTCACACTTATAACCCTTAGAGGGATATATGTGCAATTATCGACTAATCTCACCTTCACCGGAAGTTCATTGATCTTATCATTTGTTTTTGCTATCTTTGACCCTATTGTCAACTCTACAGTCGTACTGCCTTTTTCTACTGTTATTGTTTGACTGTCATTATGACAATTCACTGTCGCACCCAATTTTTCAAAAAATTCACGGGCCGGCACTAATGTAATGCCTTCTATTAAAGTAAATGGCTCATGAATAAATTTTATCTCTTGCCCGTTTATCTTGATTTTCGAAACATACGGAAAATGTATCACAGTACCTCCACCCGAATCTTTATAAATGATTATGCCATTGTCCATTTCTTGAGAATATCCTGTTGGAAGGACAGTTTCTTTGAATACAGATTTTCCATCATCTTGTACAGCGTAAGCGATGGAGCCTGTACATACAACAGCAAAAATAACAACAAACAAAATACGTTTAAGAAAAACAAATTTCATTCTCACACCAACTCCTCTTTAATCACATTATCCAAACCAGCCCATGTAAAGGCAAATATTATATACTTCTAGAATTCTCTCTTATTAAAACTTTATGAATATGATCCCATACTCCTTTCGCCTTTTCATTTGGCAGTATGCTTTTAATATAAAGCCAAGAAAGTATACAAAATAAACAGTAACCTAATAATACTCCTAAGGCATTCAGTATTACATCGTTAATATCAACCCTTCTGGCAACATAACCAGATAAATAAAATATGTTTTCTAAAAACTGTAGAAGCTCTATCGAAATAGAAAATAAGAACCCTTTCCAAATAACTGATTTCAGATCGACATTACTTATAAACGGCAGTCCAAAACCAAAAGGAATGGTAATTAGCACATTCCCCCATCCTTGTACTGAATTAAGATAAGAATATGTCAATTCACGAAACGGAATAAAGTTTAAACCATTTTTCCAATCAACTCCATCTTTAATCAAGTCATTGTGTTGGAATAATCGAATCGGAAATAAAGTATAGTGAGCTACAGAAAGCAAATATATGAAAAATATCGAAAAACATAATATATATCCAATACTGCGTTGTTTCTTTCTCCACATATAAAAAATTAGCCATCCATATATTAAAACTATCACCGGCATGATAGTTTTAATGTCTATCATTATACCTAATCCCAATTATAACAACTCCTCACAATACCTGCATTAGCGCCTATTTGAACTGTATAAACATGTCATTGTTCATTGTTGCATATTTCACTAAAATTAATGCAATTTTAGAGTATTAAAAAATATATAATTATTTAGTAAACTCCGATTTATTCTTCCTGACATAATTAATAATCATATAAAAAACAGCCATTACAGCAATACAGTAAAACGCCAAAAAATACTGCTGGTTAATAATTAAATATGCTATAGCCATTAAATAATAAATAATCAATATTGCATAAAGATATAATGCTAAAAAATATCCATATTTCCTTTTCTTTAATAACCCAATTGAAGATATAATAAATATTGCTCCAAATATGATACCAATAAAATAAAAATTCGTGCTTAATATGATATTACTGCCAATTTTAAAGTTTGCTCCTTCAAGCATCCTTGTAATTGAGTCTAATATATACAATGTCCCTTGTAACATAACTAATATTGCCACAAAATTCACTCTATCACCACCCGATAATTTTATACTTTAATCAAATAACTTCGCATTTTCAATTTCATCATACCATACTTTATACCCATCTTTGCTACTGCCAGAAAACCAATAAACAGGTTTGCTATTCATATTTTTATCTTTATAAAATCTGGCATCTATAGACAGTATATAAAATTTGTCTTCTAATTCCTCCATATTACCTTCTTTAATCGCAAAATCCCTAATTATATGTAAAACATTTAATGCATCTTCTTTTTTACACCTTGAATCAATAATTATAGAAAAATATAAATAAGGTCTGGAATAATAAATTTTACATTCGGTAACAAAATTACATTCATTCAACTTTTCTTTTAATGCTTTTATGGCACTTGTATTAATATTTTCATTATATATATATCTATGACTAATAATATATTTTGCATTTATGACAATTAAAATTGATAAAGACAAAATTATTAATACTATTAACGAGATTAATTTATCTTTATTTATTTTAATCACCTCTATATAACCTTAACCCCAGCTCTGGCCAGTCAGTTTTCCGTTTCCTCTTTTTATAAATGCGTCATTGTTCATCAATATCACTCCATCATTTTGTCTCTCCATAAATCATTAAGCATAATTTTTATTTTTTTAATACCAATGGGCATAACTTGAAATACCATCATCCGCAAAACCAGTGGTTGAAAGTGATGTCACCATTATTATCGTCAACACAAAAATAGACAAAAATTTCTTAAACACACTATCACCTCACTAATTTTTCTCTTCATAAATATAAAACAACTTACACTGGATTCCGTTACAGTTTTTTAAAAAAATTTTTTTATCAATTTCAGTATACAAGATTTCATTTTAATATTGTCATTTTAAAGAACGAAAAAGCATTTTTAGCTCTTAATTTTCCTCAATTGCAAGATAAAAAATTAAGGACAGATTATTTTCTGTCCTTATTAAGAAAATTTTATCTTTATGGTCCTTGTCCAGGTAGATAATCACCTTTTCTTGAAGTTATTTTCCAAACTCCATCTTCTTTAGCTAAATTGTAGTAAAATCTCATCGTTCCTCCCGGAGTAAATGTAACTAATTTTTTGGGAGCATTCTTTATATCTTCTTGTAATTTTGCTTTCATTTCCGGCTTCATTTCTTCTTTTTTATCACTTGTTTTGTATTTGCTCATATCAATGCCTTCCGGAACTAATCCTAATGTTGTTGACTGTTTTGTTACATCAGCTATTACAGTTGCTGTATCACCACTTACATCAACACTGATAAAATTTATTTTTTTAACAAAATGATTTTTATCTCTATAATCTTTACTTTCTATTTCAGCTTTAACAGCCATTTGTAAAACCTGAATTCTGTCAGCCAGAATTCCAGACTTTGCACTATAATACTTTTCTGCTTCTGCAACAACCCTTTTATACATGGCATCTGCAACGTCACTTGGGACATCTATATCTGGTGAAGTTGTATACGCTTCTGGCAAAATATATACAGATGCTTCCATGTTTTCCGCATCACTAATTAATTGTTTTATTTTAATTATCTCATCATTTTTATTTTTATCCTGTAAGCCCATCAATGACATGATTGCAATTCCAGCAATTAATAGCACTGCCAAGCTTATAAGAATGCTTTCTTTAGTTACCAACTTTTTATTCATCAATTTACACCTCCCTTAATTTGGTCTTATTACTTTATATATTATCACTATATCAACATCAAACATATAATATAAAATACAAATAATATATTTTGGAGGTATATATTATGTCAGATGGAGATAAACACTACCATGATTATTTTGGCACTACAAATACAGTGTTAGAGCACAACCACAATTACAAAGGATGTACCAGCTATGCTATACCATATGGCACAAGCCATATACACTATTACTCGGGCTATACGTCAGTAGACAAAGGTCACAAACATTATGTGAATGGATACACAGGACCTGCTATAAGGACTAAAGATGGTCATGTTCATAAGATGGATGGCAGAACATCTTATGATAAAGACCACTATCATAATTACAGCAATTGCACTTCAAAGCAGATATACAATTAATATGCTCCCTCTTTTGAGGGAGTTTTTATATTATTTGTGAGATATATCACATAAAAATTTGCGATTTTATGATAAAATTTTGTTAAATAAATAACCATCATCAGTGCATAAAAACAGCAATACGAGGTGATATAATGGGTATTGAATTAGATGTAAAAAGTTTTGATGATGCCCTGAAAATATTAAGCAAAGATTACAAAATATTTGCTCCTATAAGGTTAAAAGGAAAAGGAGCATTTTCTGATACTGATCTTGTGACATACGGAGAAATTTCCTCCTACCGAGATATAGAATTAAGCGAAAAATCAAGGTATTCCCCGAAAGAGATAATTTACCCTATAACGCAGACCCTATTTTACTTTACAGAAGATGAATACAAAGAACCTGAAATTGACAATAAAGGAATCATCGTCTTTTTAAGACCTTGCGACGCTAATTCATATCTAAAATTAGACAATATTTTTTTAAAAAATGGTCCTTACGAAGATAATTACTACAAAAGACTGCGAGATAAAGTCAAGTTCTTTGTTATAGAGTGTACAAAAGGCTTTTCTACTTGTTTCTGTGTGTCAACAGGTTCAAACAAGTTTTTAGATTATGATGTTTTTTTCCGATTTGACAATGACAGAATAACATGCGATGTAAAAAACGACGAGTTTAGCTATGCTTTTTCAGGTAAAGAAGTGGAATTCACTCCAGAATTTATAGAAAAAAATGAAATTGAGGTGAATCTGCCTGATATAGACAAAATATCTCAAAATCTAGAGTATGTTTTTAATCATGAATTGTGGGACGAATATACGAAAAGATGCATAGCTTGCGGAAGATGTACTGTATCATGCCCTACATGCAGTTGCTTTTCAATGCAAGATATATTTTACAAAGATAATCCTAAATGCGGAGAGAGAAGGCGAGTATGGGCAAGCTGCATGGTAGATGGATTTACTGATGTGGCAGGAGGTCACAGCTACAGGCAAAAATACGGTGAGAGAATGAGATTTAAGGTGATGCACAAGATATACGACTACAAAAAACGCTTCGGCACAACCATGTGCGTTGGCTGCGGAAGGTGTGACGATGTATGCCCAGAGTACATTTCATTTATAAAGATCGTATCAAAAGTCACTGATGTAGTAGAGAGGTGAATCAAAATGATAAATGTGTACATGCCAAGAAAAGTAGAAATTATTTCGATAATTCCTCAAACAGATATAGATTATACATTTAGGCTAAAATCCGATATTCTGCCACAACATGGACAGTTTTTACAAGTATCTATACCTAAAATCGGTGAAGCCCCAATATCAATAAGCGATTACACTGATGAATACATTGAACTAACCATAAGAAAAGTAGGCACTGTAACAGATGCTATACATGAATTAAAACCGGGAGATTTCTTGTTTATAAGAGGACCATATGGTCACGGATTCCCTGTTGAAGACTTTAAAAATAAAAATGTAGTGATCGCCGCTGGCGGTACAGGTCTTGCACCAGTCAAAAGCATAATAAACAGGTATAACAGAAATCCTAAAGAGATAAAAAAACTTAGTATTTTGGTGGGTTTTAAATCTCCAAAAGATATACTTTTTGAAGATGAAATAAAAAAATGGAAGGAAAAATTTGATGTTTTATTGACCGTTGATAATGGCGATGAAACGTGGAAGGGAAATACAGGTTTAATCACAAAATTTATACCAGATTTAAAAATCGAAAACCCCGACGATACGATCGTAATTGTTGTAGGTCCACCTATGATGATGAAATTTACATGCCTTGAATTTTTAAAGCGCGGTATACCAGAGGAAAATATCTGGGTATCATTCGAAAGAAAAATGTCATGTGGCATAGGAAAATGCGGTCACTGTAAAATTAACGAAACCTACGTTTGCCTTGAAGGTCCTGTATTCAACTACACAAAGTCCAAACAACTTCTCGATTAAAGGGGTGAAATAATGATTCTCGATATTGATACAAAACTTTTAAAGAAAAATGCATATAGAGTGACAAAACAACGTGGCATAACAGCTCTGAGAATAAGGGTCCCAGGTGGAGATCTCAATATAAAGTACTTCGATATAATAAAAGAAGTAGCTGAAAAGTACGGCAACGGGACTGTTCACATTACTACACGTCAAGGTTTTGAAATACCAGGAATATCAATGGAGAAAATTGACGAGATAAATGAGCTTATATCTCCTATTATAAGAGGACTTAAAGATGAAGGCGTCCAAATAGAAGATGAAGAAGGAGGATACCCTGCCGCAGGCACAAGAAACGTGTCAGCTTGCATCGGTAATCGGGTATGCCCATTTGCCAACTACGACACAACAGCACTTGCATTAAAGATAGAAAAGCTAATATACCCTAATGACTATCACGTAAAAATTGCAGTCACTGGTTGCCCAAATGACTGCATAAAAGCTCACATGCAAGACATAGGCATCATAGGCCAAGTTGAACCAATTTACGATCCATCAAGATGTATCGGCTGTCAAGCATGTGTAAAAAATTGCAAAAGAAGAGTAACTGGTGCCCTTACTTTTGAAAACTTCAAAGTCGTAAGGGATCCTAATAGATGCATTGGTTGCGGTGAATGCATATTAAAGTGTCCAACTTCTGCATGGACAAGAGGCGAAAAGTATTATAGAATCGTCATAATGGGTAGAACAGGCAAGAAAAACCCAAGACTGGCGCAGACATTTATAGAGTGGGCAGACGAAGAATCCGTACTAAAAATAATAAAAAACATGTACGACTTTATTGATAAATACATTGACAAAACCTTAGATAAAGAGCATGTTGGCTATATTGTTGACAGAGAAGGCTTTAAAAAGTTTAAAGAAGAAGTATTAAAAGATGTCAAACTGCCTAAAAAGGCTAAAGTCGCAAACCACATAGATTATACAGGTTATAGATATGAAAGAAATACAATATATGATTAAGATAAGCCATTTTCGGCTTATCTTTTTATCCATTTAGTATTGATATCGCTACTTCCTTTAAATCTTGATTTTAAATTGCCAACTAAATTGTACACACTATGTGATAAATTGTAAATAAATCCAATAGTCTTGTCGTCGAATTCATAATTGTAGTTTAAAGAATTTCCTTTATACAAGCCTTTTTCTTTCATATCCCTTTCAACTTCTGTACCTGCTAAAGGCAAAAGTCTACTTACAGGATAATAGTCAAGCCTTTCCTTGCCTATCAATTTTACAGCATTGTTTATAAAAGAGATGTTTTCGCTAAGCTCTTTAAAATTTATATGCGGATCGAACATGATAAATCCCATCGATATATAAAGATCTAAATCATTTAAAATCTTTAAAGCCTTTATATTGTCCTCAACTTTTACATCTTTTTTAAAACGGTCAAGAACTGTTTGAGATCCTGATTCTACACCTAAGAATACCCTTTTTAGCCCAGCCTTTTTTAGAATAGAAAAAAGCTCCTTGTCTACATCGTTTACTCTGCATTGTATGCTGAAATTAATATCCATGCCTCTTTTTATAATTTCTTCAGCCAATTTATAGACTCTCTCGTAATTTTTCCCTTTCCCACCTATAAACTCAGCATCATTGAAGAATAAATTTCTTACATTGTATTTTTCATATAGTATTCTTATCTCGTCAATGACATTTTCTACGCTTCTTTGCCTGTACTTTTGGCCAAACTGAGAGAAAAATGGTCCAACACTGCAAAAGCTGCATCTTCCATAGCATCCTCTCGATGTAAGCATTGACGCAAAGCCTGACTTCAAGATTACAATCGGAAGTGTATCTCTTTCAGGATATGGCATACTATCCAAATCATCTATAAGTGGTCTTTTGTCATTTAGTCTTAAAGTACCATCATCTCTATATGCTATGCCTGATATATTTTTCCAGTCTTCATCTGATAGTACTTTTCTAGCAAGCTCTAAAAACGTAATTTCCCCTTCACCTACAACAACAGTATCAATTTGAGGACATACTGACAAAATCTCATCGTATGAAAAAGTAGGGTATATTCCGCCTATAGAAATATGTCCTTTGTAACCTGCTTCTCTAATGCTTTTTACGAATTCAAGAGCCTCACTGGCGCTATCTTGAAACGGTATGCTTACTCCAATTAATTTTGGCTTGTCTGATTTAATCTCATAAATCACGTCATTAGGATATAAATCATATAGTGGAATATCTATTATCTTTGTATTAATATCATATTTTCTAAGAAATGCAGCTATATATGCCAGACCTAAATGCTCGTATTTCTCTTTCATGCGTGATGATGGAGGATTTATCAGGAAAACATCGTATTGCTCCATTGTATCAATCCTTTCAATATTCATAACGCTACAAAATATACAACAATATATACTTCTACATAAGTCCCAAAAATCCTCCAAAAATTAGTTTTTGTCAAGATATCATCATTAATTTTTCATAGTTAATATCATAAAATGATTGAATAATCATATCTGCCATCTTTATATCCTGATTGCCTGAATTAGGATTTATAAATCCTACTACTTTCATGCCAGCACTTTTTGCAGCCAAAACACCTTTATTTGAGTCCTCAACAACAATACATTTTTCAGGTACAACATTAAGTTTTTCTGCCGCATAAAGAAAAATATCAGGATATGGTTTGCTCCTCTTTACAAAATCACCAGAAACAAGTTCATTAAAATAATCTTTAAGTTTAAGCCTTTTTACAACAAGTTCAATTACGTCGATAGGAGATGACGATGCTACAGCAAGCTTTACTTTTTTTGAATACAATTCTTTTACAAGTTCACCTACGCCTTCTATAGGTTTTACTGCATCATCATGTTTTGATATATAGTCAATATACCTTTTTCTGTCCATTTCAACAAGTTCCTCAACTGTAAGCGGCACATTGCACTTATTCTTTACGTATTCCCACATATAGTGAGAAGTTGTCCCAACAAATGAAATATGCTCCTCAAAAGACACATTTGCTCCAATTTCCTTGAAAATCTCTTCTTCCAATTGTATGTGCAGCGGTTCACTGTCGATTAATACGCCATCCATATCAAAAATAACTGCTTCAAACACTTTAAGCACTCCTTCTCCCTTTATTTGCTACACATATAGTATATATATTATCTAATCTCTTGTGAAGTCCTCATAAAATTACTGTCGTTTTCCTCGATACAAATAATGTGCTTTACTATTGCAAAAAAATTTTAGACACTAGATATATCTAAATATGTTATAATTATACTTGAGGTAGTCGAACAAGCAGGGTGCGGTTGCCACTATCCTTATAAGGAGGTGGTTGCTATGATAAATACATTTAAGGCTTGTCTTTGATGATAATGTTTGGAATGTTAATTATAGCAATCCTCGATTTTAAGAGGAAGAAATAACCGCCCTGCTGAACCCAGAGCGGTTAAAATTTAAACCGTCTTTTGGGGCAACCGCATTTTGCGGACGGCTGCCTCTTTATTTTTATTATAGCATAATTTTCAAAAAAATAAACTAAAATTTTAAATTAAACCTTAGAATTCACGTGAATTATATATTTTTACTGAAATCGCATATGAAAGAGCGTAAATGAGAAGTGCCATTATAATCAGTTCATTTGCCACAGCTATATTTGATTGATTCTTAAAAAATGTGATTAAAGGATTTAATATTTTAAAATTTATTCCATATTTGTTTATGGCACTTATTACGCTTGTGACACCAAAAAACAATCCGAAAAACATGACGAAATTTACCCATCTCGTCTTAAGGTATCCGAACTTAAAATACAAAGGCAGGTATATGCCGTAATACATAGCTAATCCAAAAATCAAAACTGGTTCGATAGTCAGTGTTGAAAACTTTATAGGTAGCTGAAACAAATTTCCAATACCCACTACTATTATATATTCTATTGCACCTAATGCAGCAAACAAAAAAACAGATACGTATTTTTCCATTACTAAAAGGGAGCGCTTGATTGGAAGACTGGCTAAAACAATTTCGGATCTGTTTTTCTCTTCATAGGAAGCTGCAGTAAGCACGAAAATGTATGGAAATACAAAAACAGTCAATGCGCCACCCAAATTATTGCTGCTGAAGGCAAATGAATAAATCGCTGCCAACAATATACCGTATAAAAATTGCTTCTTCTGCACTAATATATCTTTCAACAATAAACTATACATTAAAATCCCTCCTGGTATGATAAAGCATTATATCTTCTAATGTTGGTTTTTCGATTAACGCCCTATCGCCGAAAATTCTTTTCATTTGCTTTTTATCATTTACCAACCCCTCAAAACCAAAGTTGTTTACCTTTATACCTATAAATTTCTTTTTCATCTCATCGTCTAATAATTCTTTACTGCCTTTAACTAAACCGTAATTATTCAAGATATCATCTTTAGCTGCTGAAAGCACTATTTCACCATTATCAATTAAAATTATATAATCCGCTATCTTATCTAGATCTGATGTTATATGTGTAGAAAAAAACACGCTTTTATTTTCATCCTGAATAGTATCCGAAAGAATGTCTAAAATTTCACTGCGGACAACAGGATCAAGTCCCGATGTAGGCTCATCCATTATCAATAAATCGGCATTATGAGAAAGAGCAATAGACAGAGAAAACTTCATCTTCATTCCCTTTGAGAGATCTTTTATTTTCTTTTTTGGCGGTATATCAAATTCTTTAATATACTTACTGAACAAATCATCATCCCATTCTTTATAAAAGGATGCAATTATTTCTTTCATCTCTAAAACAGTCAATTCTTCATAAAAATAACACTCATCGTACACAAAACCTATCTTATTTTTCACTTCTATCTCATGTTTTATATTATCCTTGCCAAATATCTTTATTTCACCGCCATCTCTTTTTAATAAGTTCATTATAAGCTTTATAGTGGTGCTTTTTCCAGCGCCATTTTGTCCTATAAATCCCATTATATATCCTCTATCAAGTTTAAAACTTACATCTTTCAAGCTAAAATCTTTATAATTTTTTCTTAGATTTTTAACCTCCAATATCGGTTCCATCATATACCTCCTAAAACTCCATAATAGAAATACGTTATTCATCTTAATCTGTAAGATAAATTTTACTCATATAAAAGTCTTAGCATCTCTTCCATTTCTTCTAACTTTAAATCAATAGCTTTACCCGCTTCAACTGCTTCAGAAAGTTTCTCCTCTACAATTTTTAACCTCATCTCCCTCATAAATTCTTTATTTTGAGCAGCCACATACGACCCCTTGCCAGGTCTTGTAACAATGTAGCCTTCTTTTTCCAGATCTTCATAAGCTCTCTTTGTCGTTATAACACTTATCATAAGTTCTTTTGCAAGATTTCTAATAGATGGCATTAATTCTCCTTCTTTAAGTTCGCCACTTAAGATTGAATTTTTAATCTGCCTTTTTATTTGCTCATATATTGGTTCATCAGATGAATTTGAAATTACAATATTCATTTACATGCAAATCTCCTTCTTTTAACTATATATAGTTAATACTGTATATACATATTATATACAGTATTAACATCAATGTCAATCACATCTAATGTATTTATAAAGTTAAACATTATAAAAAAAGGAATGCATATAAAACATTCCTTTAAGGTTGTAAAATTTTATTTAATATTACAAAATCACATTATTTACACATGCACAAAGTGAAACAATTTCCCTCTAAAGTCTCCTTGCAATCCTTTTATGAGGATTCCACCGTTCATAAGAGCGCTTCCTGAAAAAACTTCATTTGTCTCTTCATTGCGATAAAAAGCATCTTTCTGTAAACCCTTTAACGGGATTCTTCTGCTATGGTAATTGGACCTATTCAAGATTTGAATATATACAACCAATGCCTCATTTTTGTCCTTCGAAACATACTCTACGCATTCAAACTCTATATTTTCAAATGGATTTCCTATACGGTATAAATCCCCATTGTATATCAAATTATTGTACTTATTGTACATCTCTATTTGCTTCGGTATCATATCCTTGTCTTCCTGAGATATCTTTGTAACATCCAATTCATATCCGAAAGTCCCGGACAATGCCACAAGTCCTCTCGTCTCAAAAGGAGTGATTCTTCCAATAATGTGGTTTGGACAGTCGCTTATGTGAGCACCCATTGTTGATACAGGATATACGTATGAGGCACCATGCTGGATTTTAAGCCTCTCAATCGCATCTGTATCATCTGAAAGCCATATCTGAGGGCTGAAATACAGCATTCCGGGATCAAAGCGCCCTCCTCCTCCAGAGCAATTTTCCAAAAGGATATGCGGAAATTCTGTCGTAAGCCTGTCCATAAGCTCATATACACCTAAAACATATCTGTGCCATATTTCTCTCTGACGATCGGGTGGCAATACACAATTTCCGACATCGCTAAGCTGCCTATTCATATCCCACTTTACATATTTTATGTTTGCACTGCGTAAAATATTGCTTACGCTTTCATATACGTAATCTCTGACTTCCTTTCTAGACAAATCCAGTACATACTGATTGCGGCACAGTGTACCTTCTCTTCCATCTATGTGTATGCACCAATCCGGATGTGCCCTATAAAGGTCAGAATCTGGCGAAACCATCTCAGGCTCAAACCATATCCCAAACTTCATGCCAAGTTTATTTACTTCATCTACTAGATATTTAAGCCCTCCTTTTAACTTTTCTTCATTGACGACCCAATCACCTAGAGAACAATTATCACTGTTTCGCTTTCCAAACCAGCCATCGTCCATTACAAGCATCTCAATTCCCAGCTTCGATGCTTCTCTTGCCAATCTTAAAAGCTTATCTGTATCAAAGTCAAAATATGCAGCTTCCCAGCTATTTATAAGGACAGGTCTTCTTTTATTTTTATATTCCCCCCGTATAAGATGATTGCGGTATAGATCGTGAAAAGTTCGTGACATTTTTCCAATGCCTTCGTTTGAATAGACCATCACTACTTCTGGTGCCACAAATTCCTCCTGAGGTTCAAGTTTCCATCCAAAATCAAACGGATTTATACCCATAACAACGCGAGTTGTATCAAACTGACATCCTTCTACCTGTGCTAAAAAATTGCCAGAATAGACAAGGTTAAATCCATAGACTTCACCAAAATCTTCAGTGGCATTTCTATCCATTAAAGCTAAAAACGGATTTGCCTGATGACTTGTCTCACCTCTAGATGATGAAACAGCTTGTTTCCCAAGCTCAACTTTCCTTCTCTTTACATGAAATTCTCTGGCCCAAGAGCCATGCAATGTTACCATATCCATGTCAATTCGGTCAAAATCAACACATGCAGACAACACTCTTGTCAATATGATATCTTCATCAGAGCAATTTTTTACTTTTACACTTCTCGTTATTACATCTAAATCTTCAAAAACCGTATAAATCAAAATAACTTCCAGATTTAAATGATTATCAACACACGTTATTTCAAGTGTAGTACAGTCGTCTTCATTGCCAAACGTCGCTGGCAAGCCATTTAATTTTGGCTTGCCTTTATATATTTTATGTGACTTGTAAAAAATCCCACATGCAGTGGCTCCTAACTTTGTCAGAACCTTTAAACATGGCTCTCTAAAATCCCCCAAACCACTTGTAGGGTATTCTGTAGGGAAGCTATCTAAAAACGACATCCTGTCTCTGTTATTCTTTGAAGGAACATAAGGAGGTTCATCCAATCTCATCAGGTAATTCACATCTTCATCAGGAATCCTCTCTCCGAAGTAGACATGACCTAAAAACTTTTCTTCATCAACGACAGCCATTATATAACTTGTATCTTTTGCATCAAGCTTAAATGATTTCGACTTCTCATAATAATGTATAGGCATAATAAAAATCCTCCACTTATTTGAAAAATTTATCAACGCTTATTTACTTGAATATTATTCCTGAAAAATATTATCATAAGTGAACTATTAATTGCGTTTTCGTTATATACTAGGCGAACGCAGTGCGGTGAGGCGTATGAGCGCTAGCGAAAGCCGTCACAACGCATAGACGGCGTTAGCCGAACTAACGGAGTGAGCCGTTAGTATATAGAAAACACAATTTGTGAACGTTGATAATATTTTTCATATATTTATTTGCTTTTGATAAATTTTCCCATAACTTTTGCTTTAAATGTAGACCTTCACTATGATTCTAATAATTCTAAGAAGAACTTAAGAATTATGTCGCCCGAATACAGGAGGTACTCATGCTGGTATTCCGGAAAAAACACAATTCTTTTATTTGATGTAATATTGTTGTACGCTGCCATCTGTGAAAATGGCGGACACACGTTGTCCATTAAAGCTGTCATCCAAAGGATATCACACTTAACATCTTTTGCCCGATTCTTTATATCGATGTATGCAAGCCGCTCAAAGAAGAAATCCTCTCTTAGATGATTTGGGTCCCTCTGCCTAAAATACCACGTAATCTCTTCATAAGTGGGATTTTTAAAATTGTTCTGATATATTCCTTGAAAATCACACAAAAATGGATAAATAGCAGCAGCCCCCTTCAAATCATCTACTAAAGAAGCACATGCGATGGTAAGCGCACCACCCTGGGATGCTCCTGTAGCAAAAATATTTTTTTCATCCACAAAATCCATCGTCTTTAAGATTTTCACACACTGTGCCGTATCTAAGTAGACATTTCTATAAAAAAGGTCATCAGGACTGTCGCTCTCTAGACCCCTTATAATATGGCCGCTCTGCGTATTTCCCTTGTATATGCCATTGTCAACGCTTAAGCCTCCTTGACCCCTAACATCCATTGCCAGCACGCAAAAACCTTCTGCAATGTATGGAAGTTTTCCGCTCCATTCGCCGCTGTTACTCCAATATCCATGAAACATAACAACAGCAGGTATCTTACCCTCTATCCTCTTAGGCTTTAAAAATTGACAGTGTATTTTCGCTCCACCAACACCGGTAAAGTATAAATCGTATGCATCGCAACTTCTTGAAACAAAGTCACTTTTCACAAGCTCATATTCTAAAGATGCATTCTCGAGATCTTTTCTTGCTCTTGCCCAGTATTCATCATAATCTTTTGGAGGATCTCCTATTCCTTTGTAGTCTTTTAAATGCTCTATTTGACACTCGTAAAGTTTATCCATCGGCTACACCTCTATATTTTTCCATCTGTTGCATCAAGAGGCAAAACTTCATTGTGCTCTTTTATAAAGTTTAAAGTTTCATCTAATGTCGTATAAGCAACCGCTACATAAGAATCGGCAGCACCGTAGTATATGGCTATTCTACCTGTATCAGCATCACATAAAGCAGCGCATGGAAATACTACATTTGGCACAAATCCTCTTTCCTCATACCATTCTTCAGGCGTCAGCATGAAACTTCCTGCCCTGTATAATACTTTTGCGGGATTATCTTTATCCAATATCGCCGCACTCATAGAATAAACCAAGCCGTTGCATGTGCCTGTAACACCATGGTAGAAAATAAGCCATCCATCGTCTAACTCAATAGGTGCAGGGCCGCATCCAATTTTAACAGATTGCCACCATCCATTGCCACCTTTCTGCATGACAAGCCTGTGTTCTCCCCAGTATTTTAAATCAGGGCTTTGGCTTAGCATAATATCTCCAAATTGAGTATGTCCATTGTCACTGGGACGTGACAGCATTACGTATTTGCCATTTATTCTTCGTGGAAATAAAACTGCATTCCTATTAAATGGCAAAAATGGATTCTCAAGTCTCGTAAATGTCTTAAAATCAGTTGTCCTGGCAAGCCCAATTGATGCTCCATCGAAGTCACCACACCATATGATGTAATAAGCATCCTCTACTTTTACAAGCCTTGGATCGTATGCATATAGCGGTTGATACGGTTTTCCGTCTTCATCAAAAAATTTAATTTTTTCTTCATCAAACTCCCAGTGAAGTCCATCCTCACTTCTTCCCAAATATATGTGGGGCCTTCCATTTATAGTTTCACCGCGAAATACCCCGATAAAAGCACCCTCATAAGGAACAACTGCACTGTTAAAAATCCTCGCTACTCCATTCACTGGATTGCGATTTATTATTGGATTTTCACTGTGGCGCCATATTGGGCCACTAAATCCCTTCGGTTTATCCTGCCATGGAATGTTCTTCAAGCTGCTTCCTATTATCTTACTCATAAACTATCTCTCCTTTTAAATTATTCTTTAACAGATCCAACAACCAATCCATTGTAGATCTGCTTTTGCAACGCCAGAAAAATAATAAGTGTAGGTATCATTATGAGAATTACACCTGCAGATATTATTTCCCAATGAGCGCCATACGGACCTTTAAAAGCAAATAGTGCCGTTGATACTGTAAGTAGGCTTTGGTCCGGTGTGTAGAGAAATGGAATGTAGAAGTCGTTGTATATAGCCACACCCTTTGTGATTAATACGGTTGCCACTGCAGGTCTTATTAATGGAAAAATAATTTTAAAAAATACTTGAAAATAGTTTGCACCATCTATTATTGCAGACTCATCCAATGATACAGATATGTTCTCCATAAACTGTAGAAAAATGTATATGGATACAATATCTGTACCGCAATATAGAATTATTGGAGCAAGTCTTGTATTAAATAATCCTAAAGCGTTTATAATCTGAAACGTCGCAACCTGCGTAGAAATCATAGGAATCATTGTTGCAACCAAAAATAGAGCATTTGCAACTTTGCTGATTTTAGACTTAAAACGGCTAAACACAAAAGCAGACATTGAACCTGTAAGGACAGAACCAGCCAATGAAAAAATTAATATTATTATAGTATTTTTAAACCCTGTCAGCATGTGTCCTTCAGTAAACGCCGCCACAAAATTTTTGAAGTTCAAAAAATTTGAAGGTAATGTCAATACACCTGTAGAAGCATATTCAGCATTAGTTTTAAATGCCGCAAAGAAAACTACTAATACAGGCACTATAAATACAAAAAGTAACAATATTAGTATAGCATATTTCAATGTAATTAAAATAATATCTTTAATGTTCATTTTTCTCATAATCATGTTTTACGCACCCCTCGATTGTAAAGCAACTCTTTGAATGGCAAATACCAAAATGCTTATTATAAGCAGGATAACAGCTAAGGCAGATGCTAATCCAACTCTGTAGTTTTGGAATGCAAAATTGACTGTTTGAATTACAAATGTCATACTGCCATTTCCTCCACCTGTCATTATATAAGGAATTTCAAATGCAGCCAATGAACCGGTTATCGAAAGAAACACTAGCAATTTTAATATCGTTGATATTCCAGGTATTATAATATGAATAAATTGTTGAAATCTATTCGCACCGTCAACCTCTGCAGCTTCAATTATGTCTGTAGGAATCGACTGCATAGCTGCCGAAAACATTACAATATCATATCCTATATATCGCCACACTGAAACAAATGCCAGTGATACATTTATAAGATGTGGATCCTGAAGCCAAAAGTGTATATATCGCCCTAATCCTAGCAATTTTAAAATCGTATCAAGTGTAGAACCTGGCTGAAAGAAAAATATAAATATAAAACTTATTGCGACACTATTGATTAAAGAAGGGAAAAAATAAACTCCTTTAAATAAATTTGCAAATCTGCATCTAAAGCTAATTAAGTATGAAATACATACTGCTAAAGCAATCTGTATAAAAGCAGCTATAATATAATACAAGCTGACAATAAAAGGTCTAAAATAATCTGGACTGCTAAATATTAATTTATAATTACTTAAACCAATAAAATTTTTCGTAGGGCTAATACCATCCCAATCGGTAAAGCTGTAACCAAACATAAATATTGATGGAACATAAGTAAATAATATAAGCAACAATACAGGTACAAATAAAAATGTAATAGAAATAAGGATTTTCTGTTGTTTATACGTTAGAGAAGATATGCTAAACTTCTTCCTTTTTACGCTGGCTTCCATATAATCATCCTCTCAATCTTTAAGATTATATAAATATTGCGATATTACATAATTAATTTATATTTTATTATAATAATTTGGTTTAGATTATGCTTCATGTACCTTTAAATATACATGAAACATAATATCTAAACCAACTTTTAAATTGCTTTAATTTTAATTACTTTTTAACAGCATTAACACCTTGTGCCCATTTTGAATTTAGTTCTGACATATATTGATCAAATGTCTCATTACTTACACCTAATCCAATCTCTATGATTTTCTTTATCCACTTGCCATCATTTAAATTAATCAAAGAAGTTTTCTGAACTGTATCTAAATCTTGTGCTTGTTTTGTTGTACCAGGTTTTGCTTCGACTAATTCAATATCTGTCGCACCATTTAAATAGTCAGGCAGTTTTGCACCTACAATAGGTGAAAACATGTTAGAATCTTGTGGATATTTTGTTATGAAAAATTTCAAAAATTCTTTCGCCAATGCTATATTTTTGCTGTGAACATTTACGCCCATACCATAATCAGGTCCTACTTGAACTATTGCTTTACCATCATGGCGAACTGGAACAGGCATAAACTTTATATCATCAGGTGTCTTTGATTTTGCTTGAATCTGTCCAATTGCCCAACTGCCTAAGCACATAACAGCAATCTTACCATCAGCCATAGCTTGCTTAGACCATTCCCAATCAGATGTCATAGGATCTTGTTCTACTAATTTATTCTTTACTGCTTCATAGAGAAGATCTAATGAAGTATACGTTGCAGTACCTTTTGTAAATTCATTTGGATTATAAATCATTTTATTCATATAATCCGGATCACCAGATATACCGATCTGCAACGCATTTGAGAAGTTTGTCAAAGCCCATTCAGATGTATAATTTGTATAATATGGGATAGCATCTGTCTTTTCCTTTATTGCCTTTAGCATGTTGATGTATTCATCAGGTGTTGTTGGAAGGCTTGTTACACCGGCATCTTTTAAAACCTTTGCATTGTATACAAAACCTGTCGCATTCGCACCTGTAGGAATGCCATAAATTGTACCATCTACATCAAAATTGTCAAGATAATTATAAGTTTTTGACAGCTCATCTCTTGTCCCAAGAGGCGCAAAAAAGTCTTTATATTTATCCTTAGTTATATTAGCAGGTATCATCAAAACATCGCCATAATTACCTGTAGACATTCTTGTAGAAATTGCATTTTGATAATCATTTAGATTCTCAAACTTTATTGTAGTCCCAGGATGCAATTTTTCGAACTCATCAGCATATTTGTTAAATGTATCTGTCATATCAGTCCTGTGTGTCAATACAGTAATAGTCCCTTTTAGCTCATTACTTGAACTGCTTGTCTTATTGCTATTGCTATTGCTGTTATTGCTTGAATTGCCACATCCTGCTAGTGAAGTAGATATTACAGCGGTAGCCAGTAGCAGTGACAACACTTTTTTTGCTTTCATAGCCGTTCCTCCCACCAAATTTTATTTTTAGATTGGATTTGAACATAATCAAATGTTTACATAAAATATTTTCTCAATCCCCCCTTTTTAACAAAATTTTATAAAAAGGCTTATATACCTTTTATACAAATTTTTAAATAATACATAACTAAAAAATATCAAATATACTTGTTTTTCCAATATCTCAAAGTTACATTCTAATATAAACTTAATAAATAACAATATTATTTAATTAAATTATTTATTTAATAATAACTTTACACTATTATCATTATTTTTCGAAATACGTAAAGTTACTTCATATTTAATAATCACAATACTAAATACAATTTAGACTTAATTTTTAACCTTAATTAAAGTATAAAATAACTATAGCAAAATGTCAATACAAAATTTTTATTTTCATTTATTTACATGTATTCTTAATTTTTAACGTATACAATTAGCTATTAAAATTATTTAACTGTTATTCCGATTTAATTTATAGTTACAAATTTTATTTTATAATCTAATTTTATATCTCTTGTATTGTAATTTTTATAGAAGTAATGTTTGAATAATTGTAAATAAAGGAGGATTAGTCGCGTAACCCTCCTTTTAATTCAAAAGCTTTTAATTTGATAATACAACATTATCTAAATAAACATTGCTGTTTCCAGTTTGTCCACTATCAGGTACAATCTTCACGCCTATTGACTGCACATTTTCAAGGTTATTTATCTTTGATGGATCTAGATCAATTGATAGAGTTGTAAATCCACCACTATTAATTGGCTGCCAACCACTATCATACCATGTCCAGCTAGATCCTGTTTTTATATAAAGCGTTGCAGTCGCAGTACCATTTGATAATTTAACATCGATACTTATCTTTTTAACTGCAGACAAATCAATTGCCTGTACCTTATCAATTTCAAAACCATCTGTCTTGCTTAAATCAAAATTAGATGTAAGTGAATGTGTGCCACTACTTGCAAAATCAGTTGTTATACTTGTTGCTGTCGCATTTGCATTATTTTGATCAACAGTCCAGCCATCTGTCCCATTTTCAAAATCATACAACACACCAGGCTGAGCAGGAGTACTGTTAGATCCAGAACCACCATTAGGTACTCCGCCGGTACCATCATTTATAGCTCGTATGCCATCAAAGTAAAGCGTTCCACTTTTTGAGCCTCCAGCATCATTAATGTATATAGAAAGCTCTTGAACATTTTTAAGATCTTCTTTTGTTATGACTTTACCTTGATCCTGTGTATCCCATGGTGCAACCGTAAAACTGTTAAACCCAATTTCTTCCCAACGCGGTGTACTATCTGAAAGAGACGGATATGCCTCGTAATAAATTCCATTTACTTTTATTTGAATTACTAATTTCTGATTGCTTCCATCTGGCACTAGATAAAACTTCAATTTATTATATCCCGACCAATCAACACCACCTAAAGTCTTTGTAACTCCTGCATATCCAGAGCTACCCAACTTATAATCGACTTTCATAGCATACATACCATCTGCTGCATTATCGTTAGTAAGCGAAACTGAAATATCATCTCCCGATGCCTTAATCCATTTCGACTGCAATGCAGCATCATTTCCCTGATATGATTCAAAATCATCGACCAAAGATGGATCAGTAGGCGTTTCTACAAATGCATTTATCAGTTGAATATTGTCAACATATATTTCTCCTGTACCATCAAAGTTTAATCCATTTCCTACTACTGATATGGCAAGCCCTTTAGCCGATGATACCTTTGAACTGTCTAAATCAATTGTAACTGGGAAATAAGCATATTGTATGCCATCAATACTTTCTGTACTCAAATCTGTAATTTTCTTCTCCGTAGTAGTCATTCCATATTTCGTATCCCAATCGTCTGGCAACATTGCAATCCCACGCACAGTTGCATCAGGATTAGCACTTGCTGCTGTTGCCGGAATCAAGACATCAAATTTAACACGATTCACATATGGCAATACATCATCTATATTAGTCAATTGCAATTTCAATTCTTGCCATGAATCTGCATAAGTCATCCCAGTAACAGTCATTTCGAGTTTTCCATCACCAGCTAATACTGCATGTCCTATATTCAAACTCATAGATTCAGGATAAGTACCATTATTTTGTATGCCATCTATACCAGTATCAAAAGTATAATCTTTAACCAATATCTCAGGAACTTTTACAAAAACATTGACAGACTGTTCAAATTCGATACTATCCCCATTATATGCGATAACTGTAATCTTTGCTGTTTTACCATTGTCTTGATAAGAAGGAGACCAATCTTGAGAATAATATCCATCCTGATCTAATGTCATTGGTATTTCTTCATTTGAGTCATTAACTTTATATACAACTTTTGTTGGTGTGTCATTCAATATTCGCACTCTAATCTTTGTTGTATTAGTCGTTATTTCTGAATTGTCAGTTGGCGTAACAATATGCATAAATGACTTACCCGGATTAACAACGACATCTGTAGTTAAATTTGCCCCTTTTATATCATTAAGAAATGCAGTATAAGGATCTTGATAAAATTTTATAAAATCGGGCAACAATTCATGATCTCCCAAATTTGGTGCGTTTTTATATGGAACAAATAAATTACCATTCAATCCAAAATTAGCCCATGTCAACATATATGCAATACGCCTTGCATTGCTGTTAGATTTAATGGCATTTAAAACGTCAGTAAACCAGCTAAGATCACCATTTCCTGTCACTTTCATCCCTTGCGGGCTATAACCAAATTCCGACAAAGTCGCAATCTTTCCTTTGCTATCAGCCAACTTTGAGATCATAGATAAGTCATTAACTAAACTACTTAAAAATTGTTTCGTTCCTGGATTATCTATGTTATCGTACTGATCCATTCCAAGAACATCTACATAAATATCACCAGGATAAGTCACTAAATAATTCTCTTCATTGCCGTTAAAAGGACCATTAGGAGAATAAACATACAATATGTTATGAACTCCTTTTTTATCTCTCAAATATTCAACTGTATACCTATATAGTTCAATATATTGGCTTGGCGTCGTAGTCTTTGCTCCCCACCAAAACCAACCACCATTTTGCTCATGGAATGGCCTAAACAAAATCGGTATCAAATTTCCATTATCATCTTTTAGATTGTTTGCAAAAAGAGCTATGTTATCTAAAAATTCATTAAATTTGCTGTTGTATTCGCCACCAGGGAGTATTTTATCTACAACATCATCAGAAACATCATTGAAACTGCCACCTGTAACAAAATTAGGCATATGAGCACTTAGAGTGAAAATTCCACCCATCTCATGAATTTTTTTAACAGCTGCTATTAAATTTTCACGACTTTTTACAGGATCATTCGGAACACCTGGTTTTTCTTTTCCTTCTAAGCTCAAAGTATCCCATCCAAAAACAGCTGGAAAATCGCCAACATCGTTCTTTACATCTGACTGCAATTCATTTGAACCAGAAGTTATTGTAATGCCTTCATCAGTATCATGTTGATGTCCAAATAACACTTCTTTGCCACGTATATCATTTAAATAAACAAAAAGTTCCTTTGTCTCTGTAGTTGCATTGGGATCTACTAAATTAATCTCTTTTATTGTAGAACCATTATTACTATTATTTTGGCTATTATTATTTTCAGAACCGAGATTCAACAATCCCTTCTCTAGAATTTTCCCATTCAAAAAAACATTTTCTGCCTCAATATTTGCTTTTTTTATTGTGCCATAGCCATTTATAATAGTTCCATTTGCTCCACTATTAACATTTATTTCAGAAACAGTTGCTTCTCTACCAATGTTAATTGCAATATAGGTGTTTATTTCAATAGTACCAATATCAGATTTGTCATTTAAATCAATTAATGATTCACTATTAACTGCAACATTTCCAACCTTGTTATCTCCGCTCAAAACCACATGCACTTTTCCATCTAAACGATTAACAACAATTTCACTAATGTTGCAATTATTAATATAGATTGAATTCTCTCCACCGCCAGATATATAAACTGTTCCATCAACAGTTACATTATCAATAGTTGCTTCTCCATTTCCTATACCTGATGCAAGATATAAATTCCCTTCTATTACAGTATTTTTCAGTGTTACACCGTCATGGTTGATTATAACATTCCCATTAAAAGTTTTACCTTCATAATTGCCAGTTGTATTGTAATAACCAGTTATTAAACTGTCAAGTAGCGCACAAAACTCTGCACGCGTAATAGTCTTCTTAGGTTTAAATGTACCATCCTCATATCCTGATATTATTCCACTAAGAGCATTTACAGCGCCTTTTGCATAATCGCTAATTTGTGAAGCATCTTTAAATTTATTAATACTCGATAAATCTCCTTGGCCGTTCATATTAAAAACATCTGCCAATAGCGTAATTGCATCTTCACGTGTTATATTGGCATCAGCTTTTGAAATATTATCAGGAAATCCAGAGTAGTATCCGGCATATCTTGCTATAAGCAATTGGTCTGCATACCATGCACCTGGTTTAACATCAGAAAATTGATGTTGTGACTTAGTTGAAAAACCAAAAATACGATTTAAAATTGATACGACCTCTGCACGAGTAATTTCTTTTTGAGGCTTAAATGTCCCATCGGGATATCCATTTATTATTCCATAGTTTTTTAAATTTTCTATATCATTCTTTGCCCAATTATCTCCTATGTCACTGAACGCAAAACTATTTGAATTTGATACTACAGACTCCGAAGTAGCAGCATATGAGGTTGAGAAGAAACTATAGGGAATAGCGGAAACTATTAATAAAACAGATAAAATTGCAGCGATAAACTTGCGAATAATACTCATCATTAATCCCTCCAAACGACAAATAGTTTTTTATTAAAACAATAAATAAAAGCTTTTCTTTCCTCCTTTCTCTGTTTTAAACTTAAAATAAAATCCTCATTTATCACTCCTTCCTATGCTGTATTTATGTGTATTAACAAGTAGATAATCTAAACGGAGTTTTGGAATTTTAAAATTGAATTTGATATATCAATATTTTTAGTAAATTCACATTTATAAAGATACAAAAAAGTTACTTACGGTTATTTTTAACTTAATAAATTATATTAAATCTATTTCTTAACTTATATTTTAGTATAGAATATTTATGTATAATTGTCAATAATATTATATGATTTTCATTTATTTACATCAATTCACGGGTAATGTATGTATGTATTGTTTTAATTTCCGTTATTTGCGGATTAAATAAGGTTATTTTTGTTGTAAAATATTATTAAAAACGATTAATAATCCAAACATATTTTGTGTGATTCCTGCTACAAAATATTAGCAGTCTTTATAAAGAAATTTTTTCCTTGACTCCTAATCAAAATAATGTTAGAGTAGCTTTATAGAACTATTTAAGGAGGAATTTACGATAGATATCAATATAAAAAGTTTAAAAATCGGCAATTTAGTAGCAAAATTACCAATAATCCAAGGTGGCATGGGTGTAGGAGTATCTCTAAGCAATCTCGCTTCTGCCGTGGCAAATGAAGGTGGCATTGGTGTAATATCTACAGCAGGTATTGGCATGCTAGAAAAAGACTTTGCTACAAATTACATTGAGGCAAATATAAGAGCACTTAGAAAGGAAATTAAGAAAGCCAGAGAGAAAACTAAAGGTATAATTGGCGTTAATATAATGGTGGCACTTTCAAATTTTGCCGATATGGTTAAGACATCCATAGATGAAGGTATAGATATAATCTTTTCCGGAGCAGGGCTTCCTCTAAATCTTCCTAAGTTTTTAAATAACTCATCTAAAACTAAGTTAGTACCTATTGTTTCATCTGGAAAGGCATTTAATCTTATAGCGAAAAGATGGCTACAAAAATACGATTATTTGCCGGATGCTGTTGTCGTTGAAGGTCCAATGGCTGGTGGTCACTTAGGATATTCAAGTGAGCAGATATCAAACCCTGACTATTCTCTTGATAAAATACTAAAAGACGTATTGGGAGAAGCAAGACAATACGAGGAGATCTCAGTAAAGCAAATACCTGTTATTGCCGCTGGTGGAATATATACAGGTGAAGACATATACAAATATCTAAAAATGGGTGCCGCTGGTGTACAAATGGCCACACGTTTTGTCACAACTGATGAATGTGATGCATCAGATGAGTTTAAAAAATCATATCTCAACTGCAAAAAAGAAGATATAACTATAATAGAGAGTCCTGTCGGTATGCCAGGCAGGGCAATCATTAATAAGTTTCTTAATGATGTAAAATCAGGTGAAAGAAAACCATATAAGTGTTTGTATCATTGTATTAAAACGTGTGACTATAAAAAAAGCTCTTACTGTATATCGCAAGCACTTATAAATGCTCAAAGGGGACTCTTGGTAAATGGATTTGCATTTGCTGGAGCCAACGCCTATAGAGCGGATAAGATAATATCCGTTAAAGATTTAATTAGTACTCTCATGGATGAGTATAATAAAGCGCTTTATTTAAGCGTGTAACTATTTAAAAAGGACTGCCATATTGGCAGTCTTTTTAAATTAATTTTTAGGCTTTGAAATTTCTATTTTTATTCTTTTCCCATCGATAATTTTATCAAAAGAATTATTTATTATATTTTTTGCAGCATTTCTACTGGCATCTATGAAAGTAAATTTATCAAATATATCTATAGTGCCAATGTCTTCTTTAGAAATATCACCTATGTCCATTAATAATTTCAGAAGTGTCCTCCGATTTAGTTTATCTTTCCGCCCTAAATTAATGAACAGCCTTACGTATTTAGGTTCATCGTCGTTATAATATAATTCTTTCCCATAGTACATATCCATTAAAGCTGCTGCAACATCTACAAGGTTGTACTCTTCATCAAGTTCCATTGCAAGCGGCACAAATCTCTTGTAGCCATCATTTTCTAAAACCCTTTTTATATCTTTAATCATTTTATTGTATTTAACTTGAAAAATATCATCAATTGTAGGCAATTCTTTTCTTCTTATTTTGCATTTTGTCTCTCTTTCTATCCTCTTTAATGCTGGATACTCCCTTGATGTCACTAATGTATAAGCGACGCCGCTTCTATTTGCCCTACCTGTCCTTCCAATCCTATGGACATATGATTCCACATCCTGTGGCAGATTATAATTTATGACGTGCGTCAAATTTTCAATATCAATACCTCTTGCTGCTACATCTGTAGCAACCAAGAAATCAAGGTTGCCTTCTTTAAATTTCCTTAAAGTATTTATCCTTTGATTTTGGCTCATATCGCCGTGCATACCTTCAACATTGTATCCTCTCGACTGCATATTTTCTGTAAGCTCATCAACTTCCTTTTTTGTCTTGCAGAAAATTATCGTGCTTGACGGCTCTTCAACATCTAATATTCTGCAAAGAGATTCAAACCTTTCTTGGTTTTTCACCTCGTAATAAAAATGCTGGACTGTTGAAACGGTCATAGTCTTTTTTACGATAGAAATAAATTTTGCATCGCTTTTCATGTATTTCTTTGCAAGATTCTTTATTTCATCCGGCATCGTGGCAGAAAACATCATTGTCTGTCTTTCTTTATTTGTATGGTTTATGATTTCTTTAATATCGTCTATAAACCCCATATCCAGCATTTCATCTGCTTCATCTAAAACAAGGTACTTCACATCGTTCAATCTCAATATATCCCTCTTAATAAGGTCCAGAACTCTGCCGGGAGTGCCAATTATTATATCTACGCCTCTTTTTATTGCTTTAATCTGCCTATCTATTTGCACGCCACCATAGACAGGAAGCAATCTCACTTTAGAATACTTTCCAATGCGGGCCAATTCATCATTTACTTGTATTGCCAACTCTCTTGTAGGAGTCAAAACAAGGCAAAACACTTTCCCCTCATTTGAACCAATATTGTTTATGATAGGTGCACCGTACGCCAGCGTCTTGCCGGTTCCTGTCTCTGCCTGTCCTATTACATCTGAGCCCTGCAACAACACAGGTATTACTTCCGACTGTATTTTAGATGGCTCTTCAAATCCCATATCATCGATAGCTTTTAAAATTTTTTCATTTAAATTTAGTTCCTTAAAATCCATTAATCTTTTGTCTCCTTAATATTTTTTATTCACCTGGTATTATTTTTTACAAAATTAACTGCAATATGTGAATATCCAAGTATCTATTAAACTTGTAACCTAATTCCTTTAATGTACCAACAATTTTGAAGCCGTACTTTTCGTGCAAGTGAATGCTTACATCGTTGCCTTCAGATATTCTGGCTATTATAGTGTGAAATTCATTTTCCTTTGCGTGTTCTATAATCTTCTTGATTAATTTATCCCCAATGCCACGTCCCTTGTACGACTCATCAACGTAAATCGAGTCTTCCGCCACAGCTCTATAGCCGCATTTTTCAGACCAAATGGATAATGACGCCCAGCCTACAACAATGTCGTCTTCTATTGCCACAAAAACAGCATATCTGTCATTGTGGGCCTCAAACCACTTTTTATGATACTCTAATGGCCTTGGTTCAGTATCAATTGTTGCTGTCGTATTTAACACTGCTTGATTGTATATGCCATTTATCCTTTCAATATCATCTATATTAGCTTTTCGAATGATCATAAAGACCGTTCCTTTCAATCAAATTGGCTTTAAAAGAATCCGATATAAATACTTTAACATATAATGCTGAAATTGCATATATATAATCAAAATAATTTTTAAAAATTTCTTGGAGATGAATTTAGATGAAGAAAAAATTGATTGATATAAAGAAACATTCGTTTATAATAAAGGCTGATTACGATGATGTTTTGCTTTTAGCAAAATTAATCCAAGCAGAAGGTGAAGGGGAACCAATGATTGGCAAAGTCGCCGTAGGAGCCGTCGTCGTAAATCGAGTACAAAATCCAAATTTCCCTAATACCATATCTGAAGTCATATTTGAGCCTGGACAATTTGAAAGCGTAACAAATAACCGCATATTCAATATAGAAAATATAGACGAAGAATGTATGATTTCAGCTTTAAAAGCATTGGAAGGAGAAGACCCGACAGACGGATCGCTGTACTTTTACAATAGGCATACAGCAACAAACGATTGGATTAAATCAAAAAAAGTAAACGCTACTATAGGAAAACATAATTTTATAGCATAAGAAAGCAGGGCATTGCTCTGCTTTTATTTCAGCATATTCTCGGTAGAAGTTCGCCAATTGGCCTATCCACGATTCTATTTGTGCCATAGATTGTTTCTATCGTCACAAGACCAGAATCATCGATTTCGCCTATAATAGCAGCATCTTTACCGTATTTATCATCTTTCATTATTTCCAATGCCTTATAAGCAAAATCTTTATCAACTACACATACGAGTTTCCCTTCATTGGCAAGGTGCAGATAATCGATGCCTAACATACTACAAGCAGATTTTACATTTTCTTTTACAGGTAGTTTATCTTCATATATTTTAATTCCCACATTGCTCATGCCAGCTATCTCGTACAGAACTTCTGCGACACCGCCTCTTGTAGGATCTCTTAAGATTTTCACAGCATCTCTAAGAGCCATAAGCTTCTCCACCATTTTATTTAAAGGCGATACATCGGAAAGAAGAGGAGGATCAAAATCAATTCCTTCCCTTGCACCCATTACCGCCATGCCATGATCTCCAATTGTACCTGAAACTATCACTACATCTCCAGGCTTTCCATTTTTAATAGATACGGAAGCTCCATCAGGCAAAATGCCTATTCCTGCAGTATTTATGAAGATTCCATCTGCACTGTTTTTCTCCACAACCTTTGTATCCCCTGTCACAATTTGTACCCCTGCTTCATTGGCAGTATCTTCCATTGAATTCACTATTCTCTTTATATCATCAACTGGGAATCCTTCTTCTATGATAAATGATGCACTTAAAAAAAGCGGCTTAGCACCCCTCATAGAAATATCATTTACTGTTCCACATACTGATAATCTTCCTATATCACCACCCGGGAAAAAAAGTGGCTTTACTACAAAGCTGTCTGTTGTGAAAACAGTCTTACCCGGCAGCAATGCAGCATCTTCCATTTGACTTAAATATTCGTTATTAAATTTTTCTATGAATATTTCGCTTATGAAGCTTTGCATCATCGAACCGCCGCCGCCGTGTGACATCAATACTTTATCCATATACTGTTCCTCCTCTGTTTACTCACCGTATTTATAATATGCTGCACAAGAACCTTCTGATGAAACCATACATGGTCCTATAGGATTTACAGGTGTACAAGCTTTGCCAAACAGTGGACATTGGTGCGGCGATATAATTCCCATTAAGACATCCCCACATCTGCAACCATTTATCTCTATTTGCTCACTAGGCTTCTGAATATGAAATTTCTTTTCTGCATCATATTCGCTGTACAAATCTCGTATTTTTAGCCCTGAGCCTTCTATCATACCTAGGCCTCTCCATGTAGCATCGCTGTCTTCAAAAACTTCTTCAATCAATTTTTTTGCATCTGTATTTCCTTCTTCTCGTACAACTCTTTTGTATTGAATTTCTATTTTAGGATTTTCCATATTCTTAAGAATCATTATTATGCTTATCAAAATATCTTGTGCTTCAAATCCTGATACAACACCACCAATTTTATACTTATCAACCAAGAAATTATATATAGTACTTCCGGTTATAGCACTCACATGGCCGGGAAGTAGAAAACCCTGAATGTCTGATCCATTTATTACAAGTGCTTCCAAAGCCTTTGGCATCGTCTTATGCAGACAATACACACTGTAATTTTTGATTTTTTTTGTATATGCTTCTTTTATGGTCAATGCAACAGACGGTATAGTAGTTTCAAAACCTATTCCAATAAAAACTACCTCTTTACTAGGATTTGCCTCAGCATATTCTAATGCATCAAGTGGCGAATAGAAAACTTTCACATCTTTACCTTTTGCCCGTTCTTCCTGAAGGGATGAATTGTTGCCAGGTACCCTTATAAGATCACCAAATGTGGCAATTGTAATTCCCTGCCCGGCTAATGATATAACCGCATCAATCTCATTTTGTGCTGTCACACAAACAGGACAACCAGGCCCTGATATAAGTTTAATATTCTCAGGCAAAATCTGTCTTAAACCATACCTTGATATTGCCATTGTGTGAGAACCACAAACTTCCATTATTTTTATTGGTTCACCACTGTTATACTTGTCTATAAGTTTTCTAGCTGATTTTATAATATCCTGCATAGAATTACCGTTCCCTTCTTCTTAATTAGTTTATCTATTCTAAACTTTCTCTTAAAGCTTCCTCCATCTCCTTCCAGAGCTTTAAATCTTCTTCAGCCGTTTCCTTATCAACTATACTTATAGCAACACCAGCATGAACCATCACATAATCACCAATTTTCACACCTGGAACCATAGATATGGAAACTCTCCTCTTTAATCCATTTAACTCCGTTTCAGCCACATCACCATCAATTTTTACAACCTTTTGAGCTACAGCAATACACATAATCACACCTCCAATTTATAATTTGCTATAACTGCTTGTCCTAGGGCTATACCTCCATCGTTGCAAGGTACCATACTATTTGAATATACGGAAAATCCTTCTTTCAATAATTTATCTGTAATATTCTCCAGTAGATATTTATTCTGAAAGCTGCCACCGCTTAATACTACTTTGTTTATTTTGTAATTTTCTCTCAGCCTCAATGCTATATCTACAGTAAACTCTACTATTGTATTATGAAATCTTGCCGATATTATTCCTTTGCTTATGCCTTTTAAATAATCAGAGTAAACTTGTCTTAAAATATTTGATGTGTCAACAATGTAGCCATCTACATTTGATATTGAATAATCATAATGTGATAAATCACTTTCTATAATACTTTCAAGCTCCATAGCTGCCTGTCCTTCATATTTTACAACATCTTCAAGTCCAATAAGTGAAGTAACGGCATCAAAAAACCTTCCAATGCTGGAAACCAATGGCGCATTCATTTTCCTATCCATCTGCATATTTATAATTTCAATTTCTTTAGGATCGAACCTTTTTAAATAGTCACCATAGAAGGACATGTCATCCTTTATAAATCCTATGGAAGTCCTGTAAATTTTCTTTATTGCAAGTTCTCCACCTGGTAAAAAGTTATATTTTAAATGTCCAGCTCTCACAAAATCTTTTAAATCAGCAATCAAAAATTCAGCTCCCCATACATTGCCATCTGGTCCATACCCAGTGCCATCATATGCAAAACCAATAACCTTATCAGAAATTCCGTATTCCGCCATGCAGCTGACAATGTGCGCATGGTGATGTTGTGTATATATTACTGGTAAATCTAGAGATTTTGCAAACTGTGTTGACAAATACCCTGGATGCATATCACATGCTACATATTTTGGTTCTGCCTTAAAGAGCTTGATATACTTTTTAATTTCATTCATATAATACATATATGTTTTACTGTTGTCCAGATCACCTATGTGGTGGCTTAAAAATGCATAGTTGCCTTTAGTTAGGCAAAACGTATTTTTATAATAGCCGCCAACAGCAAGTATCGACTTAAGATTGTCCTTAAATAATATAGGCTGTGGAGCATAACCTCTTGCCCGCCTTATAACTCTTTCCCTTTTAGCCTTGTATGATGTGACCGTATCATCTATTCTGTTTACTATATCCCTATTATTTAAAAGAAAGCTGTCAGCAATACCCTTAAGTCTCTTTAAAGCCTCTTCATTGTCCTTGCAAAGCGGTTCTTCACTGATATTTCCGCTTGTCATTACAATTGGAAAATCGATAAATTCAAACAGAAGATAATGTATAGGCGTATATGGAAGCATTACACCGACGCTGTCAAGTCCGTCACTGATACCTTCAAATTTGTGTTTCTTTTTTAAAAGGACAATAGGCCTTCTTTGACTATTTAATAGCTCCATTTCATCATCGCTTAAATAGCAGAACTTTTTCACACAATCTATATCTTTCATCATAAGTGCCAATGGCTTTCCATACCTATTTTTCCTTTCCCGCAGCCTAAATACAGCATCGCGGGATAACGCATTAACAGCAAGGTGATATCCACCTATCCCCTTTATTGCAACAATTTTACCATCTCTAAGATCTTCTGCAACTGCCTTAATTGGATCATCATTTGCATTTGGTCCAACATAATTAAGCGATGGTCCACAGTCAAAACACGCTACGGGTTGCGCATGAAATCTCCTGTCAAGGGGATTTGTATATTCGCCTTTGCATAAATCGCACATAGGAAATTTTTTCATAGATGTTTTGGGCCTATCATATGGTATGTCTTCAATAATAGAAAATCGTGGACCGCAGTTTGTACAGTTTATAAATGGATATCTATACCTCCTATTATTTTCATCCATCATTTCATTTACACAGTCATCGCACACACCCATATCAGGAGAAATCGGTACAAATCCATCATCCTTCTGACTTAATTTTATGCTGAAATCTCTGTATCCTTCTACATCGCAACTTTCTATTAAGACTTCATCAATTTTAGAAAGCTTTGGAGGATTCGCCTTCAATTCATAAATAAATGAATTTATATTCTTATCATTGCCTTCTATTTTAATGTACAATCCAGATGATGTATTAAATACAATGCCGTGAAGATTGTACTTCTGTGCTAAATTGTATACAAAAGGTCGAAATCCAACGCCTTGAACTATGCCCTTAATATTTATTTGCTTTGCATATATTGATTGTAAATCTCTTTCAGCCATTTTGCTAGCACCTCGAAGCCTTCTCCTGTCCTTGATGACACTTCAAAAATCTCTGCCTTATCATTCAGCGTCTTAACACCATCATAAAAATATTGTTTATTAAAATCAAAATAAGGCAAAAGATCTATCTTATTAAGGACAACCGCCTTAGCCTTTGAAAACAAAAGAGGATATTTATACGGTTTATCATCACCTTCTGCAACATTTGCCATTGCCAGCTTAAAGTCTTCTCCCAGCTCAAATTCTGATGGGCAAATCAAATTTCCAATATTTTCTATGAATAATATGCCATCGTGAAAATCAATACTTGAAAGTGCTTTATTTACAGAATTGGCATTTAGATGACATTCTCCACCTGTATTTATCTGTACAACAGGTATATTCCTTTCTGCCATTTTACGGGCATCAATGTCAGACGCAACATCGCCTTCTATAACACCACATGGTATGTCCATATTTTCTATAAGTTTTAATATGAAACTCGTCTTACCTGTACCTGGTGAACCAATGATGTTAACCATCAAAATCTTTCTTTCATCTTTTATATTTTTGTTCTCTTCAGCAATATTGTTGTTTGCTTCAAGAACATTCTTTATAATCTTAATTTCCATTTATATTACACTCCTTATTCTACATCTATACTATCAATGTACAACTCTTTGCCTTTCTCAATCAACACACCGCTGCTACCGCAATAGGGACACTTAAATGTAAAATTTTCCCTATTATAAATCATGCCGCAGTTGCGGCATTTAAATTCTGCTTTTACCCTTTTAAAGTTCAATATTGCACCATATAAAGGCGTGCCTTCACTTAAAACATCAAAGTAAAATTTTATACTGTCTTCTTCAAATCCTGTTAATTCACCAAGCACGATGTTTATTTTTGTAACTTTATTGATATTTCGTTTTTTAACTTCATCTGAAACCATATTTACAATACTTTCAGTTATAGAAAGTTCATGCATCTACGCACCGGCTTTCTCAGAATCATCGTGTTTTTCCAGATGAATGTTGTACTTTTTATCTGTACAGCTTCTGTAATGCACATCAAGCTTTAAACACTTTTTAGGACACTTCTCTACACATACGCCGCACAGAACACACTCAAACGGATTATACTCCCAAACACTAGTTTTTCTGTCAACCTTTATGCAGTTTGATGGGCACACTCTCTGGCACATGCCGCAAAAAATACACTCATCAATATTGTTTTCCAAATGCCCTCTGTTTATATCGAAAGGCTTCCTCTCTACAAATGGGTACATGCGAGTTACTGGCTTTCTTGACAAATTAGAAAAAACGCTTTTAAGCATGTCCAGCATATAAAATCACCCCTTTCATAATTAAAATTATCTCTCAGTACAGCTTATACATGGATCAATTGTCAATATCAATACGGGCACATCTTGCAATTGAGATCCAGGAAGTATTTTCAAAAGAGCCGGTATATTAGCAAAGGTAGGAGTTCTTATGCGAAGTCTGTCCAAAAATTTAGTACCGTTTGATTTTATATAATAGACAACTTCACCCCTGGACTGCTCAAGCCTAGATATAACTTCCCCTGCCGGCGGATTGCCTTTTACAGGAACATTAATATCTCCTTCAGGCATTTTACTCAAGGCCTGTCTTATAAGGTCGATAGATTGGAATATTTCTTTCATTCTGACAAGATTTCTCGCATAGCTGTCACCGCTCTTTTCTACGATTGGCTCAAAATCAAGGTATTTATAAGCTGCATAGCCTGTTGTTCTCAAATCAAGATCCACACCGCTTCCTTTAGCCATAGGCCCAGTAGCGCCAAGCTCATACGCTTCTTCTTTCGTCAAAACACCTATGCCTACTGTCCTCTCTTTTACCGTGTAGTTATTCATGACAACATCATTGATGTCTTTAAGCTGCTTTTCAACATCGTCTAATTCCCTTAGTATCCATTTAGCCTGATCATTGCTTATATCTTTTCTTACACCTCCTACTATATTTACTGAAATAATTACTCTATTTCCGGATGTGGCTTCTAGTATGTCCATTATCTTCTCGCGAATCTTCCACGTCTGCATAAAGAGATTTTCAAAACCAAACGCATCCGCAAAAAGACCAAGCCACAAAAGATGGCTGTGTATCCTGTGAAGTTCTGCCCAAATTGTCCTCAGATATTCTGCTCTTATAGGAACTTCTATCCCCATCAATTCCTCTATTGCCTGGCAATAATCCTGTCCATGCATACAGCTACATATTCCGCAAACTCTCTCAACAACATATACCATCTGATTGAAGTCTTTTTTTTGCGCTAATGTTTCTAATCCCCTGTGGACAAAACCAAAAGCCGGGTATGCTTCAACAACCTTTTCATCCTCTACAACCAGTTTTAAATGGATTGGTTCTGGCAAAACGGGGTGCTGCGGTCCAAACGGTATAGTTCCTTTTTCACTCATTTTTACCACCCTTTTCTCTTCTTATTATCTCTATATCAGCCTGCGGACTTATTGGTGAGCTCTCTCCCAGCATCAACTTGCCGCCAAAATCAACAACAAGTCCATCGAATTCTACGCCAAAAAGTTCTTTTATCTCATTTTCTACCAACAGTGCACATGAATAAACATCGGATACACTGGGCACATTTTTACCATCTGTTACAATATGGATATTATCCAAATCATACCCTTTAGCAAAGGTATATATTATTTTGAATTGTCCCTCGAAATTCAAACAAGTTTCTGTGACAAATCTGTACCCATCATCATGGTATTTTTTCACTTCTTTTTTAAGGTTATCAACAGTCACTTCTCTGCTATTAACAATCATAAAATTCACTCCTAACCTAAGCTTTTTGCCGAAACTATTACTTCTCTACGAGAATATTTATCCTTCAAAATCTGCGCAGCTTTGTAAAGCCCGTCTATCATTGCCTCAGGTTTTGCCGGACATCCCGGAATATAAACATCTACTGGAATTACTTTGTCAATACCTCCCAAAACATTGTAGCAATCTCTAAATATTCCTCCGCTGCAGGCACATATTCCTGCCGCAACAACTACCTTCGGTTCAGGCATCATATCGTAAACATTTTTAAGCACGTCTTTATTTTTTTCATTTACTGTGCCAGTTACAATTAAGATATCTGCATGCTTTGGATTACCCACATTTACCATCCCAAATCTCTCCATATCGTAGATCGGGGTCATGCAGGCAAGCACTTCTATATCACAACCGTTGCAGCTTCCACAGTCATAATGTACAACCCATGGTGATTTAGAAAATGACTTTTTTACAAATTCCTTTAATCCCATATTTTATCACCTCGATACATTGCTAAAATACAAATATCCAATATTCACCACTGTAAAGACAATACCTACAATCCAGCTAAAACTCAGCATCCATTTCAGTGTCATCCTTGCAGATATATTATCTACAATTATATCTAAAAACAATATTAAAAGAGAAATCAAAGCTCCAATTATAAGATTTTGAGACCAAAAAATTGCTATCATTGAAAGTAATAGCACAAGTTCATACCAATCAGCTATTTCAATAAGTGCTAAATAAGGTCCAGAATAATCCGTCAAAATACCTCTTACAAGCTCTTGATGTGCATGCTCAGATGTTGAAAAATCAAATGGAGATTTTTTAATCTTTATATCCAGAACAAGGCACAATACCAAGAATATAAGTGGCAAATCCAGCAACAACCTTCCGTGTGACATAATGCTCTTAAGACTAAAACTTCCTGAAACATAATACATACCAATAAGCACAAATATTAAAAGTGGCTCATAGGCCAACATCTGCATCAATTCCCTCTGAGCACCTACTTGACTGTAAGGTGATCTTGTTGCCAAAGCACCTACGATGTAAAATACAAGACCTATTGACATTATAAAAATTATCATAAGCAAATCAGCTTTAATAGCAAAAAAACCAATGCTTAAAATAGCTGACAGCAAATATATATATGCAGCAAATATCTGAAAGTCATTTACTATCATTTTTTCCTTAGACAATAATTTTGTAACATCATAAAAAGGTTGCAATATAGGAGGACCATATCTCCCCTGAATTAATGCAGTTACTTTTCTGTCTAAGCCTGTTATAAGTCCTCCTATTATAGGAGTCACAATCACCGCTATTGCAAAAACCAAATATTCCATCCATGTCATAGCAATATCCCTCCAAAAATAGCCAGTATCAGTATCAATGAGATGTAATTCATATATTTTGTCATTACAGTCTCATTTATTATGCTTGGCAAGTAATAATTTTTTATATCATACCCGTTTTTAGAATCATCGTAATTTAGTCCAGACTCATATGGCGTAGTCTGCACTATATCGCGGGAATTCTTTATTGTCAATATTGCAAGGATAATTGCTAAACCTATTGCAAAAAATACTGGATATATAGTAAATCCTCCCAGGTTGCTTTCAAGATATCCTGAAGCAGCTTTTACCGAAACAGACATTTTGAGCATGTTTATCTCAGGTTTAACAATAGTGTTAAAAAGCTGTGTGACAGCCAAACTTAATACAATCGCTATTGTAACTAAACTATACAAAGCAAATCTTATAGTTGACGGTTGTTTTTCTATAAAGAATTTGCTGTTGCGACCTTCAGATAAAATATTTCCAATCCATCTTGTGTAGTACATAACAGTTACTGCACTGCCAATTATTAAAAGCAAAGCAACAACCAAATTTTTTGATGCAGCTTCTATTGCCATCCACTTGCTTAAAAGCATTCCAAATGGAGCAATCATTAATGAAAGAATGCCTATAAAAGTGATAATCGTCGTAACAGGCATTTTTGTAATAAGCCCTTTCATATCTTCTATATCACGGCTGCCAATTTTCTGCTCAATTGTTCCAACACAAAGGAATAGCAGCGCTTTAGATACAGCATGGAATATTAACAGCAAGATTGCCGCAGTTATAGCACTGGACGTGTTGATTCCAATACTTGATATCATCAAGCCCAAATTTGCGATTGTGGAGTACGCAAGTATCTTTTTTGCATTGCTTTGGCTTAATGCCAAAATTGAAGTTGCAATAAATGTAAACGCCCCATATAACGCTATGAAACTGCTTAAAGTAGTTCCTCTAAATGTAGGTGCAAGCCTTAATATAAGGTATATGGCCGCTTTTACCATGGTACTGGAATGTAGAAGAGCAGATACTGGAGTTGGCGCCACCATGGCTCCCAAAAGCCAGCTTTGGAATGGCATTTGAGCTGATTTAGTGAATGCGGCCAGAACCATAAAGAATACCGGAACCAAGAGGATGTAAGAGCTATTTGTCTTTAATAAAGCATCCAGTGTTATTATTCCTGTATACTTATAAAGGATTATAATACCTACTAACAGAGAAAAACCGCCTAGCATATTTATCCACAATGCTCTAGACGCATTTCTAATCGCTTCATCTGTCTTGTCATGAGAAATAAGCAGAAATGATGATAATGATGTTATTTCCCAGAAGAAATATATCCACATCAAATTATTTGAAAAAATTATGCCATTCATAGCTCCGATAAATAAAAGAATAATGGCAAAAAACCTAGATTGTCTTGATTTAGTCAGTTTCTTTTCTTCTTCATGATGATACATGTAGCCAAATGCATATACAGCAATTATAGGTCCTACTACTGAAACTACCAAATTCATAATTATTGATAAATTGTCAATGTAAAATGTATTTACTTCTTGTTCTTTTAGCATAAATAGTTCAAAAAATGCAAGCGGCAATATCTGCAGTATTGCAAAAATTGCGATTTTAGGTTCTCTTACTTTGAAGGATATATACAATGTATAAAGCAGCAGTATATAATCGCCAACTTTTATTAGTTTATCAATGATTCCATAAAATGAAGTGTTTATTACCGTTGGCACATTTACAACTTTTAACATTGCCAATGCACTTAATAAAATAATCAACAATGTAGCTGAAACAATTGTCTTTCTAGCCAGTGACTTGCCAGTTGTAATGGTTATCAAGCTCATTACAATAGGAATTACTATGCTTATTAAAATTAGATCACTTGACATGCTTTCACTCCTTTACAATTCCATTTAATGCATATTATATATTGTATACAAAATCAGATACCCACCTTGATTATAAATCCAAATGAACAATAAGTCAATTGTATTTAATATTAATTAATTTTGTTTATTATTTAACAATATTTCAATGTTTTTTGTAATTTGAAGCAAAATAAAACGGCAGAGAATAACAATTCCCTGCCACCATTTAGCACGCTTTTTCAATATTTTTGCCATTTAATATTCCTCTTAAATATTCGCCAGATATCGTTTCTTCTTTAACCAATATGCTTGATATTTCATTTAACTCATCTATCTTATCTTTTAATAAATCTTCAACTTTCTTTTCTTGTTCTTTTATTATCCTATTTACTTCTTCATTTACTTTATCACCTGATATATCGTCTTTGCTGATAATGCCGAGATTTGAAAGTCCCGTAAATACTATCTTCTTTGCGATATCTACCGCTTGCTCAAAATCATTTGCCGAACCAGTGCTTCTGCTATTTAAGATTAGAAGCTCTGCAGTAGTTCCTCCAAGTGTTACCATTATTTCATGTTCTAGTTGTTCCTTTGTATATATTAATGTATCATCTTTTTCAGTCTGTCTTACAAAGCCTAGGGCTTTCCCTCTAGGCACTATTGTAACAGTTGCAACAGAATAAGGATTGACAATCTCACCAACTATGGCATGTCCTGCTTCATGTATTGATACTCTCAATATCTCTTCTTCAGTAGGTTTTTTATCAGTTTTCTCACCAAGTATAACTTTGTCGACTGCTTCCTGCAGATGTTTCTGCATTATTTTTTCTGAACCATCCCTCATAGCCAAAATTGCAGCTTCGTTGCAAAGACTTTCAAGATGGGCACCCGAAAAGCCAAATGTATCTTCTGCAATTGCCTCCAGATTGACATTTTCATCTAATGGTTTGTTTCTAGTATGAATCTTCAATATCTGAAGTCTGCCGCTTTTATCTGGCAGGTCTACAGTTACCTGCCTGTCAAATCTCCCTGGACGAAGTAAAGCCGGATCTAACATATCAGGCCTGTTTGTGGCTGCAACAACAAGAATATTTATATCATTATCACTTTTTATTCCATCCATTTCAACAAGAAGCTGATTCAACGTCTGGTCGTACTCATGATGGCTCTCATTTGTACCCCTTTTCGCCCCAAGAATATCTATTTCATCGATAAATATTATAGCACTGTCTTTTTGTTCTTTTTTTGCCAATGCTTTTGCAGATTCAAAAAGTTTTCTGACCCTCTGTGCACCAACACCTGCATACATCTCAATGAATTCACTTCCAGATGTAGCTACATAGCTAGAGTCAGTGTACTTAGCAGCCGCTTTGGCAAGCAAAGTCTTGCCTGTTCCAGGAGGTCCGCTTAAAAGTATGCCTTTAAGTGGCCTTATGCCCATCTTTTTGATTTTATCCCTATTAATCACAAAATCCAGTGCTTCTTTCAATTCTGATATGGCTGTACTCTGTCCACCTATATCATCAAACGATACACTTGTATCAGGATTTACGACTTTTCCGGAAGTACTTAAAAATCCTTTGTTTTCCAGTATAAAACTTAAAGCAAAAATCATCATTCCTATTATAACAATCGGCGTAATATCAACGCCCAAAATAGCGGCAAAAATGACTAAAGCAATTGAAATACCTATAAGTATTTCTTTAACCATTTGGTTATTCCCCCTTTGTATTGCGCGGTATTATTTTGTACAAATAATTTTGACCATCATAGATACTTAAATATATATTACTTTCATCGATATAAATATTCGTTTTTGCACCTTTATCACTGCCATTTTTGTCTACAATCTTGCTCATTTCTATATAATCGCCATTTTGAATGGCCTGATATATTGCAAACTGGTCCTCATAGTAGATATTATTCAATTTATCATTGGGATTGTCAATTATCTTCATCTCAATTTTAACCGGATATTTATTGATTATCTTTTCAATGCTTGTGTAAGCAGTCATAAGGTTATCTATTTTTGAAAGCTTAATATTCGCAATATAACCGCTATTTCCAATACTTACATCAGCAGATTTAACATATTCAGAAGATTTAATATCATTAGCTATCTTTTCTGGCAAAATGCGATTCTGATATAGATTAAATCCTCCTAATAGGATACCCAGCGCTAAAGTCACTGTTACTATGACTATCTGCCATTTTAATTTTGAAAACATCATATCCCCCCTCTATAGCGGCATGATATATTATATTATATCATAAAATATATACTCGGACAACTCCACAATAAATCAGCATTCAGATAGTGAAATTTTATTAGGTCAAAAAGCAGGAAAACGGCGGTTGTATGTAGAAAAAAGACCTCAACATTCATATTTAATTTGATTAATATCATTAATAATACTATAATAAATTAATAATATATAATTATAGTACAATTCTTTTCTAAAACTTAATGTATAAAATTTACAAATCATATTGAGGAGAGTGAACATCGTGAGGATAGCTGCGACATTGACAAAAGAAGGATTGATTTCTAAATTGCCTGATGGACCATATATTGTCATTTTTGATACAGAAAAAAAAGATGCGGAAAAATACGACAATCCAGGTTTTACTCTAAAAGAAGGAAGAAGAAGCGCTGTAGTAGATCTATTTATAGATAAAAAAGTAGACACAGTCATAACAATTCCTGAATCCTTTTGTGACATATCTTACGGAAAAGCAAAAAGTAATGGCATTAGATTCATAAGGCTTAATGAAAGTTTACCATATGAGGAAGTGATAGAAAATTTGCCAACGTATCTAAACAACGCAACATCGGACATACCGGAAGAAGAACTGTTTAAGAGAAGATAAAAATTATGGAGGCATGTAAATTTACCAATGCCTCCTATTGTTGAGTCTTTTAGTAAGCACAAAAATATTCGCATCAGCGTATCGGTTTTACTTTTTCTGATACCTTTTTTGCGAGTTCCATATAGTATTCTGCTTCAGGCGCATTTATAAACGATACAGGTAGACCAATATCGCTTTTCTCTCTTATTTTTATCTCTATAGGAATCTTCACAAGCACTTCTGTATTTAACTCTTTTGCTAGTTTTTCTGTTTCGCCTTCTCCAAAGATATTGTATTTTTTATGGCAATCAGGGCATTCAAAATACGACATGTTCTCCGCTATACCTATCAAATCTATGTTCACCTTTTGAGCCATATAAGCAATTCTTCCTGCCACATGAGATGCAGATGCTTGAGGCGTCGTCACAAGCAAAAACTTTTGCTCTGGTATTTTTTGCATTATTGTAAGAGGTATGTCCCCAGTACCAGGTGGCAAGTCAATTATCATGTAGTCAAGATTTCCCCAATAGACGTCATTCATAAACTGCTCAAGTACTCCTCCTAAAAGTGGGCCTCTCCAAATAAGCGGTGTATCTTCATCTGCAAAATTCCCCATTGAAATGACTTTGATGCCATACTTTTCTATAGGCAATATCGTATTCTCATCTAAAGCATATGGCCTTTCACCTACTATGCCTAAAAGACGCGGTATGCTAAAGCCAAGAACGTCAGCATCAATAAGACCTACTTTATAACCCAATCTTCCCAGTGCAACTGCTAGATTTGTAGAAACAGTTGATTTTCCAACGCCGCCTTTACCACTTCCTACTGCTATTACGCGAGTTTTCTCAAATAAAGGCGTTTCATCTTCCTTAATGCCATTTACAAGCCTCTGCCTTTCTTCGTCTGTCATAGCTCCCATATTGACTACCACATTATCAACACCTTCAAGATTTTTAACCTTATTTATGACATCCTCTTTTATGCTGTTTTGAAGTGGACATCCTTTAATAGTTAACTTTATGTCAATTGTAACTTTATTGCCATCTATATTAATATTATCGACCATATTAAGGTCTACGATGCTTCTTCCTATTTCAGGATCGTAAACATCTTTTAGCGCATTTAAAATTTGTTCTTTTGTAATCAAGCATATACCCCCTAATGGTATTTTATTTTCAATACTTATATTATAATATATAATCACAGTAAATAGAATACCCTTAAAATCATTTTTTACAATGATTATTTCATAATTCAAACTAAAAATGATATAGTTAGAGTAATTCTTGACGATAATAATAATAATATTATATTTATAGAAATAAAAGATACGAATAACGAGGAAGTGATACACATGGTGTTGACAAAAGCAACCACTTTACCTCAAAATGTACAAGATGTTTTAAATAAAATGATGGATCGCCAAGATTATTCTTTGGTTAGCAGCAACGGATTATACTATATAATAGCTACAAGAGGTGAAATGCGTACATCAGGCTATTCAATAAATATTGATGATGCTAAAGTAATCAAAGATTCTGATGAAACAACATTAGAAGTAAATGTATCATATGTGAATCCACCTAGAGGTTCTTATGTTTCTCAAGTTTTGATGTATCCATATGATGTAAAAAGTTTTACTTATGACGGCAAAATTACGAAAGTGATAATAAATACAAAAGTAAGTCGTAATATTACAAAAGTAGATTATATTAATCTGTAAAAATAAATCCTCTTCTAAAAATATCCTATTTTAAGGCTTTTTATTAAAGCCTTAAAAATTTTGCGTGTTCCTTAGCCTGATATTAAAAAATCAATGTGAAAACAATTACCAAATTAATATTGAAATTTTTGTTAAATTAGATAATTGAATAAATAACTGTATTAATATATGATTAAAGTATAAATAATTAAGGGGGAACTATGTATGAAAGAATTCAATGTCTATTTAAATTCAATTGATAAAGTCAAGAATTTCGTGGAAAAGATGTCAAAATATCCTTTTGATATTGATATTGTATCAGGCCGTTATGTTATCGATGCAAAGTCAATCATGGGAATTTTCAGCTTAAACCTTGAAAATCAACTTACAGTAATACCACACACTGAAGATGAAGAAGCCTTGTCAAAATTCTCTGATGACATAAAAGAATACATAGCATAGCACAAAAGCAGTTATAATTATAAAAGCGTAGACTATCTACGCTTTTGCTTTTATATTATTGGTGGCGGTGTAGGTCCTTTAGGTATAGCTATCTGCCCAGTTGCTGCATCTATGTGCATAAGCCAATAACCCATGTCGCCAGCGTTTCTCATATTTTCTTTTAATGGGCACCAGTATACAAACCCTGTCATTCCTCCAAAAGGCTGATCTGAAAGAGTAAATAGTCCCGGCATACCATAGACGATATATTTAAGCTTTCCATTTTCATCATTTACAAAACCAATCAAATAGTGGTCATAAAAGCCATTCCTATAACCTGTATTAATCTTCCACCATCTGTACCCATCTAGATTGTTCTCAAATGGATGCACTTCGTCAAGATAGTTGACAATATTGTTGACATATTCCTTTAAATATTTTACGTATCCACTATTTTCTTCGTTTCCATTGACCTCATAACCATCGCTTTTTTTGACATCTTGTATATGTTCATCAATAACCTTCTCTTCGCTTTCACTGTTTGTATTGGATGCATCTTCTGCTTCAAAGCTATTAACAGGTTGGTTGCCAACGTCATTTTCTTCTGACTCAACTTGAATTTCAACTTCATCTTCTTGGGTTTTCTCAGTGTAAGACTCCGACAAGGCATCAATATTATTTTCATCTTTCTTGGTTTTATCATTGCCTTTTTCTTCATCATAATAAATTTGCTCCTTATTTTTTTCATTATTTTCACTGTTTTTCATCAATTTTTTATAAGTCGCTTTCCAGTTAAACCTCGTCTTGTCTATGACACTTGACAAAGGAATCAATTTATTGCCGTTATCTGCCTCAACAAATGCTACAGCTAAATCGTCAAGCTTTACACCTGAGCCCAGTACATCATCTGTATCAAAAGACCATTCTGCACCTCCTCTGCCTTTATCATCAACTCTTACAGCTCCAAATTCAATTAATTTTGGATTCTCGCCAATTTTTAAAAATTTCACCGTATACGAATAGCTTGGATCAAGGTTTTGAAGCGATGCAGTAATTCTGCCTCTGCCGCTTATAGTTTCTATCTTAAGGTAACCTGTTATTTCTTTATCTTTTAAAAGTGATGCACCTCTCTCATCAGGTTCCAGCATTATATACATTCGCTTATAAATGTCCTTTCTTAAAGGCATTTTAATATCCCCCTTATTTCAAATATACTTTTCGCAATATATATTATGAAATAAGGGCATTTAATATTACATTTTCATATCATCAATAGCATTCGCCAGCTCAGCAAATTTTTCTATTGAAAGCGTCTCTCCCCTTTGTTTTAAATCGATTCCGCACTTCAATAGAGCATTTAAAATTAAAGATTGATCTATATTCAGCGACTTTAATGAATTCGTTATAACTTTTCTCCTTTGCCCAAATGACGCCTTTACAACCTTGAAAAAGAGCTTTTCATTTTTCACAAATACAGGTGGCTCATCAAGGACATGCAATTTAATAAGCGTTGAACTTACCTTTGGCTTAGGAGAAAAAACTTCCGGTGGCAGCTCAAGCAACATTTCCGGTTTTGAGTAATAATTTACAGCTACAGTTAATACACCGTATTCTTTGCTTCCTGGTTCTGCACAGATTCTCTCGGCCACTTCTTTTTGTATCAAAATCGTTATATCTTTCATTAAATGTGACTCTAAAAGCTTCATTATAATTGGTGATGTTATGTAATACGGCAAATTAGCAACAACCTTGCATTTATCACCATCAAAATACTTATCAACAACGCCTTTTAAGTCAGCTTTCATAATGTCATCATTTAATATGATTAAATTTTTATATTCTCTTAACTTATCTCTTAAAATACCAACAGCTTCGTCATCTATCTCATATGCCACCACGTTTTTTGCCCTCTCTACAATTTCCCTAGTCAGTGTCCCTAGACCTGCGCCAATTTCAATCACATTGTCATCCTTTGTTATATCAGCTAAATCAGCTATCTTTGACAATATGCCTTCATCAAATATAAAGTTTTGACCAAGTTTCTTTTTAGTATTGAATCCTTTTACTCTCATATCCATCTACCTCGCATTTTTTCAAAAAACAAGACAGGTAAAACCTGTCTATTTGAGTATATAAACTCTTACAGTTCGTCTTCCCCAATTACATGCTTCTTTATACGACGTAAAGAAAAGATCGATTATATTGCCTTTTATAGCTTCCCCAATATCTGCTGCAACCCCAGGACCATATCCCTCAACATACAACCTAGTGCCTAATGGTATTACTTTCGGGTCAACCGCAATAATCCCCCGCCTAACTGTAGCACCAGAATACGTAAGAGAGCCAGGCGGTGCATCATATCCTGTTGCATCCATTATTTTCATCTCTCTATATCTATAGCTTTCTCCCCTTGATGTAGTCAAAAGTCCCAACGTACCTACCTGCACTATTTTGGTTATCGGGTTCTGAACTACAACATCTTTTATAACTTGCCGCGATACTTCTTTCCCATTTTCATATGTAATTTTTATCGTCTTCTCACGCTTTCCGTTTTGACCTTCTTGCACAACTAAAGTTTGACCTCTAATCATATTATCATTTTGCACCGTCTGCGTCTCATATGCTATATCTTCATCTTGTGTAATAATCTTTTCATTTACTCTAGTTATTGTAACATTCATGCCGCTATATGTGCTGCTATTTATAGGAGTGCTTATTTTATCGATAGGACTTAAAGTGATGTTTCCTTGTGCTAATACATCTTTTAATGTTGGTTTTACTGTGTAAATTGTTATATCTTTTCCATCAACATGTATTACTACGGGGTATGCTCTTTTGATGTTTACTTTCATGCCTTCTTTTAATTTAGAATTTAATGAAGGTGTAACAACATCTTCATTTCTAATCTTTATATTTTTCTCTGCTAATAAATCTTTTACTGTATTTTTAAATGTCGTAACAACAGTTGATTTTCCGTTATCTGTAATTATAACTTGTTTTTTCAAGTTAACGTATACAGTTATACCTACTAATGAAATTACCAACGCAGCCAAAATCAGAATTACAGCCGGTTTTTTAACAAAATCAATAAACACAGCCGGCCAAATTCTTCGGTTGCTTGTATCCATTACATAACCTCCTAATATTTATTGGGAAGACTTTTTATAATTTTAATATAACATGTTATTTTTGTCAAATTCATTTCATAATTATTATCTCCATTTCCATATTAAACTAACTATCACTTATATTATCTACTATATTATTGTATTCTATACATCCCATATTATGAATTGTATATTAAGAAAATACGCCCTTTACGGGCGCATCATATGCATCATTTGTGTCATTATCATGTATGCCATTGAAACATGGTTGTAAGCATCCATAAACATTCTCATATGCTCAGGAGGGCACTGCATTGGAGGCATCATGCCTGGCATCCCCGGCATCGGGCACGGCATAGGTCCCATAGGTGGTTCATGAGGGCACGGCATTGTAGGTATAGGTCCCATAGATGGTTGCATTGGGCCTGTGTACGGCTCCGGATTAATAGGCGGAACGTTTATGGAATTTTCATTCAAATCATCTCTATACATCTTTTTTATATCCCCCTTTATTATTGAAATATCCCATTTCAATACAGTATATGTTCCACCTATTTCAATTGCTATAGATTATTTGAAAGTAATATTAAATAATTTTAAGGCATTTGATGCAGTAATATTGCATACATCATCATAATTCATGTTTTTTATCTCAGCTATTTTCCTTGCCACATATTTTACATTAGCAGGCTCATTTCTTTTGCCTCTATAAGGCACAGGTGTCAAATAAGGACTGTCTGTCTCAATAAGCAACTTTTCTATTGGTATCTTCATGGCCACATCAACAGCCTTTTTTGCATTTTTAAATGTTACTGGTCCTCCCAATGAAATATAGAAGTTCATTTCAAGCAACTGGAATGCCATCTCGCTGCTGCCAGAATAGCTGTGAAAAACCCCTCTTAAACTGCTTGTCCACTCTTTTTTGATAATATCAAGCACATCCCCATGTGCATCCCTGTCGTGAATTACAATTGGTAAATTATATTTTTTGGCAAGCCTTATCTGTTCTATGAAGCACTGTTTCTGATATTCCACTGGTGGATCGCCGTAATAATAGTCAAGGCCTATCTCTCCTATAGCAACAACTTTTTCTTGGGATAACAATTCCTCGATAGTCTTGATGTCATTTATTTCCTTTTGCGAATACTCAGGGTGAATACCAATAACAGCATATATAAATTCATTGTTTCTAGCAAGCTCAATCGATTTTTTTGACGTCTCTATGCTAGATCCTACATTTATCAACAATGTAAGTTCATCTTTGCACCTTTTTATAACATCTTCCCTATCTTCGTCATACTTTTCATCTTCCAGATGTGCATGAGAATCTATAATCATAAAATCAACTCCTAAATGCTTTTATAGTCATTTTTATTTTAGCATATTTTGTGAAGTATAAAACAAAAATAATATTTATAGAAAAAAGCAAAGCTGCTTAATTTATATAATCACTAAAATGATAAAATTGCTGAAAGTTTTAATTAATTGATTTCACCTTATTACATGCTTTATATATCAGTACTGCAATAATCTCTGCAATCCCACATAGTATAAAAAGCGGGATAATTGAACTTCTGGCGGGATATTCAAATGCTCTTTTTTCTCATCTTATCGACTACATTCCCAGCAAACAAACCTAACAAAAAGCTTGGTATTCCTTCAAACATAAGTGTTGCACTTAAAGACAGTCCACTATTTGTAAGATACAATATTTTGCTTGAGATAGCTATCGTTGTAAGTCTTGTGCCAATGCCTGATATTACATAGCCAATAATATAAAGCATAAAATTACTATTTGATAGCAATATTTTATTTCTTTTTCCAAAATCATTTATCATGTCATCACTTCTTTCCATAATCTTTAATTTGGTTATGTAAATAGCAAGCGTCTTTCATTTGCTGTTAATTAATACTAATCCAATAATGCAAAGCAATATACCAATCAAATTCGCCATTGAAATATTTTCTTTAAAAAATATTATACCTATGGGAATTAATAATAGTGTAACAGATACGTTTGAAACTATTGCACCTAAACTTATATCCCATCCTACCCTATATGCAAGGAGAAATCCAAATTCTAATAAAATTATAGATAATCCTAGAGCGCAACTTGTCCAATTTAATCCTTTAAATGAATCAATTAAATCAATATTTTTATGATAGTAAATAAACACTATCAAAGAACCTATCAATGCAGTACAATATGTCAAAATTAGTGATGCAATTGGATCTGACTTTTCTGGTATCATTTTTTGGAAAATATGGTAAAACACATTAGCAATAATAGTTAGTATAATTGGTATATAGTACAAAAATCCCACCTCTTATTACATATTACATTCTTTGTAATTTGCCCCAAAATTTAAATTAATTTTATAATAACACTAATGTTGAATTTTAACAATAACCGTATAAATATCGTCTGATATATTTTTTGAGATGCAAGTAAAAAATCTATTTACACAAATAAGCTATAATCATTCTTTATCTTACATTTATGATAAAATAAACTTATAATATAAAAATGACATATTAAAAGGACGGTAGATTGTATGGAATTTTTAACCCCCGGTGAAAAAGTTAAAAAAATAAGAAAGATGCTTAAGATTAAGCAGAGAGAACTACAGGATGAAAACATAACAAGAGGTTTTATAAGCATGATTGAAAGTAACAGAAGCAGAATGAGCATTGACACTGCGAAAAAAATTGCAAAAAGATTTAATGAAAGAGCAAAAGAACTTGGTATAAATTTAAACATAACTGGAGAATATCTTCTTTTAACTCCAAAGCAGGAAGCAGAAAAATATTGCCTTGAAAAATTAAATAATAATATAGAACTTGAACACATAAAAGATATTGACGAAATAATTAAAATTTCCGAAAAACACGAATTAACTGAAATAAAAATTAAAGCTTATATAAAAAGAGCAGATTTGGAATTTGAAAATCATATATATAAAAAAGCTTTTTTAGATTATCATGAAGCACTTGATATATTGGTTAATATAGGGAATACATCACTACAAGCATTTCTTTATAACAAACTTGGAAGATGTAAAATAAATGAAGGAGATTATATTGAAGCATTAACGTATTTCAATAAAGCATTGTATTATTCGCTTCAAATCAATGACTTAAAAACTAAAAAAAATGCAATTTATAACATCGCTTTATGTTATAAAAAGCTTAACAAATTTGATACAGCATTTGAATATATAGATGAATATCTATCGTTAATTGATAAAAATAAAGAATTTACGCATTATGTATATATAAATATTCTAAAGGCAAATTGTTATAAAGATAAAAAAGAATATGAAAAAGCTATTAATTTATATCAAGACTTAATTAAAGAAGTTAACGATGCCGACATTACATTGGTTGGATATATATATTCTAACCTCGCAGAGATATATCTTGAACAAAGTAATTTCGATAAATCATTAGAATGCTTTAACATCGCAGAAAAAATTAGACGAGATAACGATATGACAAATTTGCATCATACATTGATTGATAAAGCAAATGTTTATATAAAAAACGAAAACTACAACGAAGCTTTAAAATTACTTGAAGAGGGCATAAATCTATCATATAGAAATAACGATATTGAATATATATTGAGAGGAAACTATATGCTAACTGACATTTATAAACATTTAGACGATAATAAAAATCTTAATAATACTTACATGAAAATAATAGATGTATTAGAAAATGTAAATAATGAACGTGAAATCATAAAAATCTTTGCAAATTTGTCCCTTATGAATCTTGAACAAGGAAATGCTAAAGAATGCAAAGACTATCTTAATAAAATAATTGAAAAAATAAACCAAAACGAACATGCAATTAAAACAAATACATTTTAATTGCATGCTTCCCTTTATAATGGTACAATATACCTGTACATACCATAAAATGTAATTATTGCAGTATAAAAATTAAATATTAATAATGGGAGGTGCAAATTTGATGAAGAAAAATATTTTAAAAGCCATAGGATTTGTATTGATTTTTATATCATTATCAACATTAGTTATCAAAATTAAGACATACGAAGATCCTCCTTCAATCGGACTTAACGTAGTAATAACAAAAAATGTAATGTAAAAAGAAATGCAACTAATTTTATTTGGAAATTAGTTGCATTTTTAGTTTTTTTATATTATACTATAAGCAAAATTAGTAAAAAAGTTAATCATTACTAATGTGCTAATGACTAATAAAATCTTATCATAAGTAAATATCTAAATTTATTATGAAGAGGATGACTAAAAAGATCGTATAAAGTTATTTTAAAAAAATTAATTCCATGATATGACATAAAAGTTATTTAAACAAAATAAAAACTTTTAAGGATGGTAATCCAAATTATGATTAAAAAAACATTGACTTTAGTAATCATTGTAACCTTACTAATAATTCAAAATTCTACAATGGTTTTTGCTGCTAATACACAAAATTATATTCGACATTATGCATGGTCATCAGATTGGGGCGCTAAAATTTTCGCATTTTATATAGATTATAGCGCAAGCAATTATACTAATTATCCGATGAAATATATACAAAATCATTATGTTTCAGCTTTCAACCAACAACCTTTAAACCCTGAAATAGGTAATGGTAATTGCTATCTAGTTGGTATTGATTTTACAGATAGTAGCTCTGGCACTTTAATAGGTACACTAGATAGTTCAAAATTCATAAAAAATCCAAATGGATCAATATGGAATCCTAATACACTAGTTTATTTCGATTTATATAGTTCAAGTATAATAAGCTATTATTCTACATCCGTAAAAACTATAAATGCGTCTGTAGAAACAATTTTCCATCTGGATCCAAGTTGGATACCTAGCAATTGGACAGATTACACAAATTTATCATTTACTTTCTAAAAATTGAGGTGAAACTGTATGCAAAGAAAAAAAATTTTTTTATTACTCAGTCTGATTATCATTTTGTCACTAAGCATTGTTACAGCTGCCTTTTCATTATCAGCAAAAAATCCTAACAACGAAGCAAATCAATTGCAATTAAATAATGTCTTTAAGAAAGTCGGTAACTTTTTAAAAGGTAATAAAGATAAACTGCAAGTTGATAAAGGAGATATAATTGCTAAAGTTAATAATATACCAATATATAAAAGTGAATTTGAGCTGCGGAAGGGATTGACATTGGCTTCAGATGCAGAAATAAGCAATATAGACAATTATATCTTGAATAAACTTGTTAGAGAAAAAGTAGAAGAACACTTGGCATCAAGTTATAATCTAAAAGTTTCACAAGACGAAATAAATTTATATATAGAAAAAGAAAAAAAGGAATTTGCTGATTACCCAGAAGCTAACCAAATGTTGCAAGAAATGATTTCTGCAAGTGGCATGACATCCGAAGAATACTGGAATACTTATGAAAAATATAATGTTAAAAGATTGTTGTTGTTTGATAAATTGTACAATACAATTATAGAGAACGGAATAAGAAGCGGAAATTTGGAAAAAACCAGCAACACAACTTTTAGCACACAAAGTGAATATAAAAATTATGTTGATAATATTATAGAACAATATGTAAAACAAGCTAAAATATCAATTAACGACAAATATAAAGATATGTTTAAAAATTTTACAGTTAATTAAAATCAAGTAAGAACTAAATAATTATTTTATACAGCATCCTCTTACATCACAGTATGTACCGTTATATACACAGCTGTTCATAAGATTTAGTGTACAATTAGTTCCCACTACAAAACCTTACAACGGTTTTTTGACCGCCAAGTTATCGCCATATTAGGTATGCAGAAAATGCAACTAATTTTTTAAATAAAACTAGTTGCATTTTCTGGTTTTTTTATGTTATGCTAAAATTAATGTAAATAATGCGTAATTTGAAAATGAAAAATATAGTGCAAAGCTTCTATATCTCCAAAAATAAACAAGGGAGGAAAAATAAATGAAACGAAAATTAATTATGATTGCGACATTGTGCATGGTCATCATATTTTCTATTGGTACTATTAGTTATGCTGTCTCTCCTCAAGTGCAAGCCAATATTTCCGCACAAGACAACTTTAAAACATTGCTTAAAAGTATTAATACAGAATACCGCAATTTTTATTTTACAACAAAAGATGAAGTATCAAAGGCAAAGTTGGGAAATCCAATTCAATGGGCCACTATTGATATTAATAAATATGATCCTTCAATAAAAATAAGTGATCAAGTCACTCGTGAACCATTTTCACATACCCGGTAATAGTTGGAAACAATGTAATAACCGATTTTTCAATCATATTAAAGAATGAAGAATGGCATGTTGTAGATTTTGGCGGAGCATTAACCAAAAATATTTATAAATTAGCAAATGAAAACAACTTTAATCCGGACGACTGTTTTTTACTGAATTTTGGCGGTGATATATTTGTGATTGTTAATAAAAATGGAGAAGAGATGGCCTTTTCACCGTATTATTCTGATCAAAATGCTGGTCTAAAGGAAAAAACACTTGTAAACAGCGATATTATTAAAAAATCTTTTGTGAACAAAGTGCATAATATTCAAGAAAAAGCAAAACAAGGAAATTATAAAACAATACGCAGCAATGAAGCTCTATATGGACTTCCTCCGTTAGAATTCAAGCAGAAAGGCATTTTTGAACGTTTATCTATTTATTTTAATCATTTATTATAATAAACTTTTATTACACAACTGGAAGCTTGTCTTGTATATACACAAGCTAGGCAAACTTAGTCAAACAGAAATTGAAGTTCCGAAATTCGGCACCTACTTCATAAAAAATGTGCCGAATTTCGGAACTTCCCAAATGTTGGAGTTAGAGTTATAATGTAGTCAAACAGATGAATGGCCATTCGATGTTTAATAAAAAAATAGTTAGTATACTGTTTTAGTACCGAAATAGTATTACTAGCTATAAAAGGGAGAGTAAAAGAAAATGTTAAAAAAGCTTGTTACATTGGTTCTTGTTGTAGTACTTCTTTCAGTTTCAACTTTTAGTTCTGTTTTTGCTTTAGAAATCCCTTCAAATGAAAAGGCAATAAAATCCATAGAAGAAAATAGTTCTACTTATAATGTTACCAACATTGATTCTAAAACTGCAAAACCAATGATTGATGAATGGGTATACCAAATGAATACACCAATAGTTGGTACAGAAAGTAACTACAACATTCACGCTGGTATTACTAATAAAGATTTTACCTTGAGTACTTGGTTAAAAAATATTGGAATTAATACTCTATCTTCAGTTTTAGCTGATTATCTACCGAATCCAGTCACTAGGTTGGTAGCTAGCGCTATTATTAGTGCTATCCAAAATTGCCCTTACGGCAATACACCTTCTCTTTATTGTCACGAAAATGTCTGGTATTATGGTTCATCGCTAAATAAAGAAGTTATTGATGAATGGTATGCCGATGCAGCACATACCCAATATATTTGCACTACGAAATATTTTGCATCATTTCTATAATGTAAATAACATAAGGAAGGAGTTTGTCCTTGAAGAGTTTATATGTTTGGCTAATAAGTATTGTAGTAAGTTTAATCATTTTTCTAATTGGTTTTGAAATGGCACGCTTTTCTGGACGGGTTTTTAAGTATTCCATACCGAAAGACAAAGAATCTAAAATTAAGTTTTTCTGCTTTATAGCAATTGTCGTCATAGCTGCTATATTAGATTTCTTTTATCCAAAAAGATCTTCATTTTACTTAGCCCTGTTCACTGGATTAGCAGCCGGATTACCATATAGTTCTTCAGACAAAAATTCGAAAGATGATAAGAAGCAAAACACTTAAAGTAGTTCAATTAGATAAAAATAATGGCGGGAATCACCCCGCCTTCTTTTTATTTTACCTTCGCACCGCTACCCGAATAGACATCCTTTTTATAGATCTATTTTTTTGTCAATAAGATACGATGTCAGGGTGAATAAACCTATATATACAAGTGTTTGGAAAACAAAGCTTGCTACATTTATCGGGAAAACCGCAAAAGATAAAGCAACGGCACCGCTTCTTTGCGCAATTCCTGAAAATGGACTTATATTTAAATTATATGGGAACAAATTAACGAGAAGTCCATTAATTTTGCCGATTATATAGAAAATAAGCAAAAATATAACTATTGACAAAGCTTTGCTATATTTTTTGCTGTAAATAGCTATCTTGCTGATTGTGATAGAAAAATACGACAAAATCAATAAAGCAACAAAACTCAATAAAGCAGATATAAATATATAAAGTATAAAAATTTTATGTTGAAGTACTGCATCTATAAACACTTTAGCTTCATTCACATATAATAGATTTATAAATGCCATCACTCCAGATACTGTTATAAACAATGTGAATTCAATGATCGATATAATTAGCTTTGAAAAAGCTATGTCAAAACCTCTTTGTGGCAGTGTAAACAAAAGATATCCTGTATTGCTGTACATATCTCTCTGATACAACATCACTCCTGATATAAGCACGGCTACAAAGCAGGCAAATCCAGCCATAAAAGATACAACGAATGGCAAGCCATGTGACCATGTATTATTTTTTGTTATAAGGTATATATTCAATAAAATCAAGGCAGCCAAAAATCCAAGATAATATTTATACCTTCCTAAAAACTCATACTTTATTAGTTTAATCATTATTCATACACCTCCCTGAAGATTTCATCAATAGATTTATTTCTTTCCATCCTTAATTCTTCGGCATTTCCTTTTAAAATAATTTCACCATCTGAGATAAATGCCACATCGTCAAAAAGCCTTTCAATATCTCTTACAAGGTGTGTAGATATAATCATTGAACTATCTTCGCGGATATTATCAATTATTGCGTCAATTATCTTTTCCCTTGTATTAGGATCTATTCCCCCAAGTGGTTCGTCAAAAATATACAGTTTCGCATTTCTTGAAAGCACAAGTGTAAGATTCAATTTTTCAAGCATTCCTTTTGAAAGTGACGTTACTTTATCATTTTCATCCAACATCATAAAATCCAGCAATCTCTTTGATTTTTCAATGTCAAAATCATCGTAAAAATCTTTAAAGAAATTTATTGCATCTCTAATCTTCATCCATTTATAGAGATAGTTTATATCAGGTAGATATGATACAATTAATTTTGTATAGATACCTGGTTCCTGACCGTCAATTAATATTTCACCAGATGTGGGCCTTAATATGCCTGCTGCAATCTTTATAAATGTCGTTTTTCCACTGCCGTTAGGACCTAAAAGGCCTAATATTTTACCTTCTTCCAACTCAATATTAATTCCTTTTAATGCCTTTTTGCTGTAATAATTTTTAGTAAGGTTTGCCGTTTTTAAAATTAACCCCATCAGTTGACCTCCTTTTTAAGATATTCCTTAATAATTTCGAGTATTTCATTTGAATTGAATCCTAAGCTTCTCATACCTGTTACAAATGACTCAACTATCTCTTTCGCCATTTCTCTTTTTAATGATGCAAGCTTTTCGGTATTTTCGGTTATAAATGTTCCCATGCCTCTTTGTGTATATGTGACGTTTTCCCTTTCAAGTTCTTGATAAGCTCTTTGAACAGTATTTGGATTCACTTTAAGGCTTTCGGCCATCTCTCTTACAGAAGGCAATTTATCTCCTCCATTTAATTTTTTTGTGACTATGTCCCTCTTTATCATATCCATAATCTGGATATAAATAGGCATTTTTTCATTGAATTCGACTTTCATGTTTCACCTCCATCGTGCTATCATAGTGCACTAATTAAATAGTACACTATGATAATATAAATGTCAATGTATTTTTTAAAAAAACTTATTGTAAGCTATAATACACATAAAAAAATAAGAGGGGCTTATGCCCTCCTATTTTACCTTTGCTCCGCTTTCTATGTCTTTATCTAAAGTTACAACAGTCAATTTACCTTCGTTTGATGCCGCCAAAATCATTCCGTATGATTCTATGCCTCTTAATTTTTTAGGCTCCAGATTTGCAACGAGGACGAGTTTTTTGCCTACAAGCTCTTCTATCTTGTAATGCAATGCAAGTCCTGATACAACTTGCCTTACCTCATCGCCAACTTTAAGTTTAAGCTTTAATAATTTATCAGCGCCTTCTACTTTTTCTGCTTCCAATACTTCTGCAACCCGCAAATCGATCTTTGCAAAATCGTCTATCTTGATGTAGTTTGTCTCTTCTTTTACCTCTGCTTTATTAGAAGATTCTTTTTCAGCTTCTTTAAGCTCTTTCTCCACATCAATCCTTGGAAAAATATTCTCCCCTCTTTTAACCTTCGTACCTGCTTTCAGTAAACCGAATTTAAGGCTAGCCCATGTTCTTAAATCATCGTCAATTCCAAGCTGTTCGTATATCTTGATAGGCGTATTTGGCATGAATGGCGTTATTAAAACTGCAACAAACCTCAATGATTCAACAAGGTTGTAAAGAACCGCCTTAAGCCTTCCTTTTTTACTTTCATCTTTTGCTAATACCCATGGCATCGTCTCGTCGATGTACTTATTTGCTCGTCCTACAAGCTTCCAGATTTCAGCAAGAGCATTTGAAAACTGCAGTCTGTCCATGTATCCTTCCACAATTTTTGGCAAATCATTTGCGATAGATATTAGCTCATCGTCAACATTATCTTTATCTGAAGCTTCAGGCACTACACCGTCGAAGTATTTTTCTACCATCGTAACAGTTCTGCTTAGAAGATTGCCAAAGTCATTGGCAAGATCTGAGTTTATCCTGGAAATCAGCGCTTCATTTGAAAATACGCCATCTGCCCCAAACGGGACCTCTCTTAATAAGAAATACCTTATAGCATCTACGCCGTACTTTGACACAAGCTCCTTAGGATCAACAACATTGCCTTTCGACTTTGACATCTTGCCACCATCCAGTATAAGCCAGCCATGGCCAAATACCTTCTTTGGAAGAGGCAAATCCAGCGCCATAAGCATTGCAGGCCATATAATGGTGTGGAATCTTACGATTTCCTTTCCAACAAGGTGCACATCTGCCGGCCAGTACTTTTTGAAATCTTCGTCGTGATCTGTAGAATACCCCAATGCAGTTATATAGTTGGAAAGGGCATCAATCCAAACATATACAACGTGTTTTGGATCAAATGGAACCTTTACGCCCCAGTCAAAGGACGTTCTGGATACGCACAAATCCTCAAGACCAGATTTTATAAAACTTACCATCTCATTCAACCTTGATTCTGGCTGTATGAAGTCTGGATGCTCTTCATAGTATTTAAGAAGTTTATCAGCGTAATTTGAAAGCTTAAAGAAATAGCTTTCCTCTTTAACAAGCTCTACAGGTCTGCCGCAGTCAGGGCAGTTTCCATCCACAAGCTGTTTCTCTGTCCAAAACGTCTCACAAGGTGTGCAATACCATCCCTCATATTCGCTTTTGTATATGTCGCCCTTTTCGTAAAGCTTTGTAAATATCTTTTGCACAATTTCTTCATGCTGCTTGTCAGTTGTCCTTATGAACTTATCATTGCTTATGTCCATTGTCTTCCACAAATCTTTTATCCACGCCACAATTTCATCAACATACTGCTTCGGCGTAACTCCTTTTTCTTTTGCCTTTCTCTGTATCTTCTGACCGTGCTCATCTGTACCTGTCAAAAACATCACGTCATAACCTGTCAGCCTTTTAAACCGAGCCATCGCATCTGCAGCAACAGTCGTATAAGAATGGCCTATGTGTAGCTTATCACTTGGATAATATATAGGTGATGTAATGTAAAACGTCTTTGCCATAAAAATCCTCCTCATCTTATAATTTTATTTTTAAGACGTAAAAAAACCCGCCTCCCACTAAGGGGCGAGTTTATTCGCGCTACCACCCTTTTCACATACGCCTCACGGCAGTATGCCTCGTAAAGTGCCATCACACTCTTACTCTGTAACGGGAAATCCCGCCAAAGCCTACTTAGCTTCAGCTTTGAAGCTCAAGGTCCATGTTCAAAAGTTCATTCTCTACTGGCTTTCACCTTAACCCAGCTCTCTTTAAGAGAAATTCCTTTCTACTCTTCCCTTCATTGCCTTTTTAATATATTATTTACATCATTACATAATAATATACTTTATTGCAAATGTATTGTCAACTATATTTTTTCCATCTTCATTCTCTCTTCTACAAATTTTACAGCATCATCTTTATTTTCAATATTGCCGTAAAACTGGTTTTTTCTTAGTTCGTACAATATTTGATTTAAAAGCTTATAATCTTTAAGATCAAAATTGACTATTATATCCAAAGGTGTAAGAAGTGGAGTTTTTGTTTTCTCATAGTCCATGTACCTTCTAAGCATATTCAATATAAAACTTCTATAGCAAGAAGCTTCATTTAAGCGACCTTGTCCCTTCATTGCAGCCACAACATCAGCCTGCGACAACAGTAAACATCCAATGGAATCATCTTCTAGATCAGAAAAAAATTTAAACATAGCCTTATTCGACATACCATTTACATAAATCGAAAATGGATTTGCATGATAGAGGACCATCTTTTTTATCAAAGACGATTCTTTTTTAGCCATTTTTAACCTTTTGGTTATACCTGATACAATTTTTTCTCCCTTTACATCGTGATTGAAAAACTGAATATGATTATCAGCATCAATATAAATTGCATCTTTCTTGCCAATTTCGTGAAACATAGCTGCAAGCTTTAATACATCTTTTAACTTATTTCCCGAAGAAAGGTCTTTACTGAGGTAAGATAAAATAACTTTTGTCATGTAAGAAGGAAATCTAAGCTCCTTTACTATATTTTCATATTCTTCAACTGTTTTAATCGAATGATACCATGAATCCAAAACCTGATAATAGCATCGCCCTAATTCCTTCATGTTTTTTATTTCAGGAAATATTGAATCGATTAAGCCCAGCTCGTCCATCATTTTTATATATTTAAATGATTCTGACGATTTTAATATTGCATATATCTCATTCATAATTCTTTCCGATGAAATTCTGCTAATCAGATTTGCCTTTTCTTTTATAAGATTCTTAGTGTCTTCTTCTATTGCAAATTTGTACTTGGAAGCAAATCTTACGGCTCTAAGCATCCTTAGCGGATCGTCATCAAATGAATTTTTGCTTACACATCTAATCTTTTTATTTTGAATGTCATATAGCCCTCCAAATGGATCTATTATCAAATTACTATCAAAAAAATCATTTAATCTCAGTGCCATTGCATTTATGGTGAAATCTCTATGTCCTAAATCTTCTTCTATATCTTCGCCTGTTATTTGTGTAAAATCCATCATGGTTTTTTCATACACAACTTTATACGTTCCTCTTTCTTCTGCATATGGGACAAAAGTTCCCCCAAGTTTTTCAGATACAAGCTTTGATATTGATGCAGCATCGCCTATGACAACAAAATCATAATCATTAATCTCTCTATTCAATATTCTATCCCTTATAGCACCACCTACAACATACACATTTTCAGAATAATCATCAAGTATACGTTTTATTCTATTTATTAATATCGCCATGTCAAGCATTCCCCTTAGTTTTTATAAGATATTATCATCTCTAGTATACCAAATTTTAAGAAGTAAACAAGCTAAAAAAACAATCTGCTGTAAAAAACCGATGAAAGTATTGCAATTATATCTGCAGCAATTCCTGCTATTATGGAATGCCTCATTTTTTTTACACCTACAGATCCAAAATAAACTGCCAAAACGTAAAATGTTGTCTCCGTTGAACCGTACATAACAGAAGCAAGCTTTGCTGTAAAGGAATCAGGACCTTTTGACTTGATTAATTCAGTAGCTATGCCTAATGCACCACTTCCTGAAAGAGGCCTTATAAGAGCCAGTGGTATAACTTCTGATGGCATTCCTATTCTGGATGTAAAAGGCTCAATAAGTTTTGCAAATCCGTCTAATGCACCTGACGACCTTAAAACACCTACAGCCACCAGCATTGCCAGCAAAGCCGGAAATATTTTTGTCATCGTATTGATTCCATCTTTTGCACCATCAACAAACACTTCATACACTTTAACATGCTTAATAAGCCCATACAATGGAATTATCAACAAGACTACCGGTATAATCAGCTCCGATATTATTTTCAGCATAAAATATCACTCCTTAAAAAGTGATGATTTCTCCAATGTCTTTACAACTATAATGCCAGCAATTAAAGCCGTAACACTAGAAAAAAGACCTACAACAACAAAGTCCGCAGGATTTTTGGCACCTAAAGATGCCCTTACTCCTATCATTACAGCAGGTAGTAACTGAACTGATGCCGTATTTATAACAAGAAAGGTGCACATGGAATTTGATGCAACATCTCGATTATTTAACTCTTGAAGATACTCCATTGCCTTTATGCCAAAAGGTGTCGCAGCATTGCCTAACCCCAGCATGTTGGCCGATATATTCATAATCATAGCACCAATCGCTGGATGATCTTTAGGCACTTCCGGAAAAAGTTTTATAATTACTGGCTTCAATAGCCTCGAAAGTATATCCATAAGACCTGATTTTTCAGCAATCTGCATGATGCCAAGCCATAAAGACATTATGCCTATTAATCCGATAGATATCGTAACAGCCGACTCAGACGAATCAATAATAGCTTTAGATACCTCTCCCATTCGGCCGTTTATTATGCCTATTACTACACCAATTCCTATCATAAAAAACCAAATATAATTTATCAATTGTATCTCCTCCATTCTATAAAAATTTATGTTAATTTTAAAAAAAAATGCCAATAAAGTATTGACTTATTTTGCAAAACTTGGTATTATTAGATATGCGAAGAATTTGTCGAATTTTGTAGTTTTAGGAGGGGAGAGTAATGTTGAAATCTACAGGAATAGTTCGAAAAGTTGATGAACTTGGAAGAGTCGTCATCCCTATCGAGCTTAGAAGGACACTGAATATAGCCGAAAGAGACGCTCTCGAAATTTATGTAGATGGTGAGCAGATTGTACTTAAAAAATACGAACCTGCGTGCATTTTTTGTGGCAATGCAGAAAACGTCGTAAATTACAAAGGCAAGAACATCTGCAAGAACTGTCTTGATGACATTAAAAAAAGCGAATAAATAAAAAAATAATAGAAGTTTACCTTCTATTATTTTTTTATTCTTCTATTTCATTCTTGTTGTAGGGCTCTATATGAACAATAACCTCCGTAACACCCGGTATCTCCTTTTTAAGCCTCTCTTCTAGCTGACTTGCTATGTCGTGAGCATCAATTATGTTCTCGCTAGGATCTACCATGATATGGAGATCTATATTTATATCATCTTCTCGTCCTCTGCTTCTTATTTGATGGCACGACAAAACCCCTTTTACACTGACCGCAATATCGTGAATTTTTTTTGAATCCACCACTACTCTATCACACAAGATGTCAGAACTGTGCTTTATTATTTCTATGCCGGCTTTTATAATAAAGATTGATATAACTACAGACATGATAGGATCAATATAAGTCGGTATTCCAACTTTTAATGCAATAAGCGTTATGAGTACAGACACAGATACGTAAATATCGCTTTTAGTGTGAAGCGAATCTGACACGAGTATATCACTTTTTAGCTTAACACCCTGCCTGTACTCATAGGTAAACACAAATATGTTTATAAGCAGCGTCACAATCATTATTATAAAACTGTCTAAAGTAATTTTGGGAACGACAGGATTTAAAAATCTGCTGTAGGCTTCCTTTAGTACGTTGTAGCTGACCACAAAAAGCATAATAGATATAAAAATGGACGAAAATGTCTCAAACTTTTTATGCCCATACGGATGCTCTTCATCCTCCGGCTTTGATGCAAGATATATGCCCACAAGCCCGACTATATTGCCTGAGCTGTCTGATAGAGAATGATATCCGTCAGCCACCATACTAGCACTTTTTATATACATGCCGTATAAAAGTTTAGCTAAAGCCACCATTACATTTAAGATCAATATTAGCATTAAGACCTGTTTAACTTTTTTAAATGAATTCATTATAAAACCGCCTTTTCAGTATCAATTGAAAATATTTAATATAATACATATTATATGCTTAAACTTAAAAATATGCAATATATTAAGCATTTTTTATTTTTGAAATTATTGATTATCATTATCAATTGATACTGAGATACAGAATCGAATCATCTGTCTTCTTTTAATGTAAGTTTGTAAATTTCACTCTTTGGTATTTTTAATTGCTTTGCTGTCATTTTAATTGCTTCTTTTTTATCGATGCCACATTCAAGGTATTTTTGCAAAAGTTCTTTGGGCTCCACCAAAATCTCATCTTTCGCACCTTCAATTACCACCACTAATTCTCCTTTTACCCCATCCCCAAGTTTATATAAAACCTCCTCTACAGTACCCCTTATATACTCCTCATGTACTTTTGTAAGTTCCCTTGCCACTGCTATCTTTCTATCGCCTATGTACGATTTAATTTCATTTAATGTGGAAATTATCCTGTGAGGAGCTTCATAAATGATAACTGTTCTCTTTTCTCTGGATATTTCTTTCATAGCCTCTTCTCTATCACTTTTTTTAGTAGGCAAAAAGCCCATAAACACAAACTTCTTAGTGTCAAGTCCAGAACCTACAAGAGCTGTCGTTATTGCCGTGGCACCTGGAAGCGATACTACATTTATTTTTTCATTTATACAGAGCCTCACAAGATCTTCCCCAGGATCAGATATGCCAGGTGTACCTGCATCGGTAACCAGTGCTACGTTTTTTCCTGCCTTTAGCTCATCAACAAGTTTTAATCCACTTGAAACCTTATTATGCTCATGATAACTTACAACTGTTTTTTTTATATCATAGTGATTTAAGAGTTTCATAGTTTGCCTTGTATCCTCTGCAGCAATAATATCTACTTCCTTAAGTATCCTTAAAACCCTCAATGTTATATCTTCGAGATTCCCTATTGGAGTAGGACATAAAAATAGATTTCCAGACATTTTATTCCTCCTCTATTGTAGTTTTGCCATATATGCTTAAAAGCTCGTCAGTGTATTTTCCTTCCCTATTATAAATGTACAAAGGCTTCATTATGACAACACCACTTTTGGCACCTTTTTTAGCTTCAACCAATACTAAATTTGGTTTTTCTTCAACATATGGATGTACAAATCTAATTTTTTTAGGCTCGAGATTGCAAATCCTTAAATTATAAACAATATCCACAAGTCTATCCACCCTATGTACCATAAAAAACTTTCCACCAAATTTCAAGAGCTTAGATGCTACCTTGACAAAATCCTGCAATCCGCCATTTATCTCGTATCTTGAGATGTTTTCACTTTCATTGCTTTTATCAAATCCCGTCTTATGTGGCATATAAGGTGGATTTGTTGTTACTATATCATATTTTTCAACGCCTAACTTATCCACAATATTTCGTATATCATCATTTATTATTTCTATTCTATCTGTAAGGTTATTAAGCACCACATTTCTTTTTGCTATATCAGCAACATCTCTTTGTATCTCCACTCCTGTAACATGTGTATTGCTGGACTTTCCAGCAATTAAGATAGGTATAATTCCAGTACCGCAACCTAAATCGATAATTTTATCTCCTCTTTTTGTGTATACAAAATTTGAAAGCAATATTGCATCCATTCCAAACTTGAATTTATTTTCATGCTGAATAATTTTAAGTCCATTTAAATTTAAATCATCAATTCTTTCGCCATTCTTTAGCATATTCCCACCTCATTACAAATAATTTTACCATATTGATAAATTAATATAAATTGTATTGAAAAATGGATATAAGCAAAGTATACTATATAAAGAGTTTATACATAGGGAGGAATGTGCTGGTGACGCACCCATTGTTAGTACCTCATGTATCATCAGAGATAGGAAATTTAAAAGCAGTTATTTTGCACAGGCCTGGAAAAGAATTGGAAAGGCTTACTCCGCAAAATCTATCAGAACTGCTTTTCGATGATATTCCATGGGTTAAGAAAATACAAGAAGAACATGATGAGTTTGCAAAAGTATTAAGAGATAATGGTATAACTGTGCTTTATATTAAAGATCTCTTAAAGGATGTATTAAAAGATGAGAATATAAAAGAACAATTTATTGTTGATCTTCTCAAGATAAATGGCATCACGTCTCTTGAGTCAAAAAATTACTTAAAAGATTACCTTTTAGACATGAGCTATGACGATATTGCAGAAATAGCTATAAGCGGCCTTGAAAAGGGAGATATTGAATCTAACAACATACCTATGGGACTTGCAGAGTTTATCTATGAGGATCACTATTTTTATATTAAGCCTGTTCCAAACATGTACTTTACAAGGGATCCAGGTGCAATGATAGATGGAGGCCTGATGATAAGCTCCATGAAAACAGCAGCAAGGAAGCCAGAAACACTCATATTAAAATACATATACAAAAATCACGATATATTTAAGAGAAACAATATCCCATGCTGGTATGACAACACGTATTTTCATTCTCTAGAAGGCGGTGATGTGCTGATATTAAGTGATAAAGTAATTGCCGTAGGTTGTGGTGAGAGGACGACACCACAAGCTATAGAGCAGCTAGCACGTAATCTTTTTGAAGGTGGATCAACTGTTGAACATATCCTTGTCGTACAAATACCTATTAACAGGTCTTATATGCATCTCGATACAGTATTTACAATGGTTGACAAAGAAAGATTTGTATTTTACCCAGGTATAAAAAGGGATTTAAGGGTATTCAGCATCATAAAAGAAGATAAGGGTTTTTCAATAAAAAAAGAAAAAGACCTTATGGATGCATTAAAATCATCACTTAATCTAAGCAACATAGAGATAATACCAACAGGCGGTCTAAATGCAATTACATCGGCAAGGGAACAGTGGAGTGACAGCACAAATACGCTTGCTATAGCACCTGGAAAAGTCATAACATATTCTCGAAATGAATCATCTAACAAAATCATGGAAAAAGAAGGCATTGAAGTCATCGGAATTGAAGGATCAGAGCTATCAAGAGGAAGAGGCGGTCCAAGATGCATGAGTATGCCGCTTTTGAGATATTAGAGGGTTTTACCCTCTTTTTAATAATTTCTTAACATTTATGGTGTATAATAAATAAAAAACTATAGAGGGTGTGTTTCACTTGAAGAAATTTATCACTGCTTTTATGCTTTTATTGATGACTTTGACTTTTATGCTGCCACAAAAAAGTTATGCTGATACAAGCAACAATAAAAAAGTAGTGCTTGTAATAATCGACAGGGTTAGTCTAAGTGACTATACAAAATACGACGCAAAAAACATTCAAAAGCTAATCAACAACGGTTCAGTTGGTCTTATGAATGTCAGAAATGCTGATGGTTACGTCGATGCATCTGGGTATTTGACATTTGGAACCGGCACAAGGGCAAGTGCTCATGACATCGGTCAAATAAGTCTTAATGTGAACGAAAAATATTCTTTCGGAACCGCGGGGGAAATTTACGAGCTTAACACAGGAGATGACTATGGAAATGCAAACATAGTAAATATAGGCATATCAAACCTTATACAAAGCAGCAAAAGAGCCGACTACAAGATTACGCCTGGTCTTTTAGGACAACTGCTAAAGGATAACAACATTCCTACATACGTCTTTGGAAATTCTGATATAATAACAGACAGCTCAGTTTCATATAGAAGGTATGGGGCGCTAATCGCCATGGATGAGAAAGGTACAGCATTTGGCGATGTCAGTGAAAATGTATTGAAGTACGATAGAAATAGCCCCTATTTTATTAGCACTGATTACAATAAAATCTTTGACTATTTTCAAAAATACGATAAAAATGGTGGATTCTTTGTAATCGACACTGGTGATACATCGAGAGTAGATAGCTATTCTTCCAACGTATCAGACCAATTGGCATCAAAATATGAAGAATACGCCATAAAAAACGCTGATGCATTCATAGGAAAGCTTCTAAAAAACTTGGATCCATCGAGGGATTTGCTTATAGTGGCGACGCCTTACCCTTCAAAAAGCGATATGTCTACTAACAATCTACTATCGCCAATAATAATCTATGGTCCCGGATACAACGGACTTACAACATCTATCACAACAAAAAGAAATGGGATCATTACAAATTTAGATTTGGCGCCTACAATACTTAATTATTTCGGCATAAAGGCACCTGTAGAAATGTTAGGACATCCCATAACGAACATAAAGACCCAAGACAAAGTAAATTACTTGGAAAATCTAAATGATAAAGTAGTGTCTATCTACACTGCACGACCCATCGTCTTAAAAAGTTACGTAATTTTTCTAATCATAATTTTAATACTTTACCTGATTACGCTATTTCTAAAGATCAACTACTTAAAATACTTGAAACCTATAGTTTTAGGCGTGATGATCGTCCCTCTGTCGCTTTTGATTTTGTCCCTTTTTGGGCCTTTGACTGTGTATTCAAGCATGATCGCTTTGATACTTATAACAATAGCTTTATTGCTTATAATAAAACTTTTTGCTAAAAATGAACTTAATATGCTAATAGTGATAAGCCTTTTAACTGCTTTGACAATTACGGTTGACATTTTTACAGGAGCACATCTGATGAAAGGCTCTATTTTAGGATATGACGTCATAGCAGGTGCAAGATTTTACGGCATAGGAAATGAATACATGGGAGTCTTGATAGGTTCCACTATAATGGGTGTTATGGCACTTATTCAAAAGTACGACAACAAAGCCACTAAATTTTCTGGCGTCTTATTTTTCGCCTTAGTGTTCCTGCTGATGGTACTTCCTCAATACGGTGCCAAAATAGGCGGATTTATAACAGGTTTTATGGCTTTCGGTGTAACACTTTTGCTTATGTCAGAAATTAAAATCAATTATAAAAATCTATTGATTTTGTTTATATCTATGGTGCTGCTTTTAACCCTCATGTTCATAGCATCGATGTTTATGGACACGGTTACACATATGGCACAAACAGCATTAATTGTAAAAAATGAAGGAATAACTGCATTGTATAAAATATTCGCCCGTAAATTAAATATGGAACTAACCTTAATAAGATATACCATATGGTCTTGGGTTTTAATCATAACAATAATGAGCTTGTTTATCTTGTCTTATAAGCCAACAGGAATACTTAAAAGCATATTTAAGAAAAATAAATACATCTACTACGGTTTCTTCGGCAGCATTGTGGGAATGCTTTTTGCCTTAGCATTCAACGATGCCGGCATAGTGGCTGCATCTACAATGTGCATATATGCATTTCCTCCAATACTCATAATGTTAGAAGGGGAAATAAGGAAAAGCGAAATTTAAGGAGATGGTAATGTGATATTGATGTCTTTAGAAATACTTATTATATCAATTGCTGCCGGAATTTTTGGAGCGCTTTTAGGACTAGGCGGCGGTATAATAGTCATACCAATGCTTACACTGCTGCTGGGAGTAAATATAAAATACGCAATAGGCGCCAGCATCATATCTGTAATAGCGACTTCCAGCGGTGCTGCCGTTACATATGTCAGGGATAAAATAACAAACATACGGATAGGTATGTTCTTAGAAATTGCCACTACAACAGGTGCTCTCACAGGTGCATATATTGCCGGCTTAATAAGTTCAAAATATTTATACATCATTTTTGGACTTCTTCTTTTGTATTCTGCATATACGATGTTAAAAAAGCGCAATGAGGAATTACCTGTAGGAGTAGTATCTCAACCAATTGCAAAAAAGTTGAAACTAGAAGGATCTTATTATGATAAAGTGTTGAAAAAAGAGATAAGATACAATGTGACAGGTGTAAATAAAGGGTTTGGCATGATGTACATAGCAGGTGTAATATCTGGGTTATTAGGCATAGGAAGTGGTATCTTTAAAGTAATGGCAATGGATCTATTTATGAGACTTCCTATGAAAGTATCAACTGCTACCAGCAACTTTATGATGGGAGTTACTGCTGCTGCCAGTGCAGGAGTATACCTTGTAAGAGGTGACATAGATCCAAAGATAGCAGGTCCTGTTGCACTTGGCGTATTACTAGGAGCAACATTGGGCACAAAAATCATGACAAATATGAAGAGTACAACCATAAGAAAGATATTCATACCTGTTCTGGCATACGTCTCAATCGAAATGCTTTTAAAAGGTTTGGGGGTATAGATATGGAAAGCAAAAAAAATCAAAATCAAAATGAAAAAATTGAAAATATGGAGCTTATTATTAGCAAGACTTTAAGGGCAGGCGTATTAATAAGTGCACTAATAATATTGATAGGTCTCATTATATTTTTTGCAACTAACAACAGCGGATATCCAGCAAACTCGTACCCAACATCCATTGCAGCTGTATTAAAGGGATTGCTGTCTTTAAAACCTTATTCAATAATTATGACAGGTCTGTTAGTGCTTATACTAACTCCCGTATTTCGAGTCGGGGTATCCATCATTACGTTCTTTCAAGAAAAGGACTATATGTATGTATACATAACATCAGCAGTCTTCATTATTTTAATACTTAGCTTTATGTTGGGTAAAATTGGATAAAAAAAGAGAGTCAAAGTCTCTTTTTTATTCAATAAAATCATCGCCTAATATTTCATTGTAAATTTCCGAAATTTCATCTTTTTTATCTTCTATAACAGTCACATCTTCTGGGTCGTATTCCTTCGTTATCTCTATTCCTTCTGCATTTTTCATCTTTACTTTAAGCTTTTTTCTTACAACATCGACTTCAGTTATCCTCATTTCTTTATCGTCGACTTTTATAAGGCTTCCTACTGAAGGCAGTTCAGACCTCACTTCCTCATAGGTGTCCTGCTCATATTTTAAACAGCACATTAATCTACCACACAAACCTGATATTTTCGTAGGATTCAATGACAGGTTTTGGTCTTTTGCCATTTTAATCGAAACAGGCTCAAAATCGCCTAAAAAAGTTACACAACAAAGAGGTCTACCGCAAGGTCCAAGGCCACCCACAATCTTGGATTCATCTCTTACACCTATTTGCCTAAGCTCAATTCTCGTCTTAAAAACCGCAGCTAGATCTTTTACAAGATCACGAAAATCTATTCTACCATCAGCAGTAAAATAAAATATTATTTTGTTGTTGTCAAATGTGTATTCAACATCGATCAATTTCATATCTAAATTATGCTCTTTTATCATGTCCATACAGACACCAAAAGCCTCTGCTTCGCAATCCTTATTCTCTTTATAGTGTTCTAAATCTTCGTCAGTTGCAATTCTCAGTACCATTTTCAGCGGAGCTATTATTTCGTCATCATTAACCTCTCGTTTTCCAACGACAACTTCTCCAAATTCTATTCCTCTGGCTGTCTCAACAATAACATTGTCTCCTACATTTACAGGCAAATCGCCTGGATCAAAATAATATATTTTACCGGCTTTTTTAAACCGAATTCCTACAACTGTATACAAAATTAAAACCTCCTAAATATTTAAGAGAAATTTTTCAATAGCTAATTGATAATTTACATTTGACTTAAGATTAAAAGCAAGCTCTCCTATCTCATTAATTATATTATTTAGCTTAAATCCTGTCAAATTGTCTGAAAAATCCTTAAGTTTATCAACCATATCTTTGTTTATGATGTATTCTTCGCTGCCCAATAATTTTAATATCATCAAATCCCTCAAATAGGAAAACATTATATCGATTATATCATCTATCATTTCTCTGTTCTCATCAAAAAATTTAAAACTTTCAAGCCTCAATGCCTTGTCTTGGTTAATCACATTGTATAAAATATCTCCCAATTCCGACCTTATTCTAGAATAACCTTCATCAATCAACAGATTTGCCTTTCCGTAATTGCCATTGGCAATTGAAGCTATTTTTTTAGCCTTACTCCTGTCAATTTTCTTTTCATTTATAAGATAGTCTTCTATTACTTCGTCTGACTCTCTAGTAAACCTTATTATTTCACATCTTGACACAATTGTTGGTAAAAGACCTTCCATCTTGGATGATGTTAAAATGAAAAGTCCATATTCAGGAGGTTCCTCTAGTGTCTTAAGTATACTGTTTTGGGCTTGCTCTGTCATTTTTTCAGCTTCTTTTATTATAAAAATCTTCTTATAAGAGTTGTATGGTTTCACATAAGCATTGTTTATTACGACATTTCTTAATGTCTCAACTTTTATTGAAATTCCATCAGGCTCTATAAAGAAAATATCAGGATGATTACCTGATATCATTTGAATACATGAAGGACAACTTAAACAAGGTTTAGAACCATTTTTACAGTTTATCATCATAGCAAAATATTTTGCCATAAATTCTTTTCCAAACCCACTTTCTCCAATAAAGAGATAGGCGTTTGCTATCTTTTGGGAACTCACAATTTTGTTAAATAGCGCCAGAATATTTTTATGCCCATATATTTTAAACATCAAAATTCACCTACGAATATATATCTACCAATAATCCTCTAATTTCCTCAATAGCACTTAAAAGATCAATGTTCTTTTTGTTTCCCTCTATAAACTCTTTCGTCATCATTTCAAGCTTCTCATTCACTTTATCTACAATAGTATAAATCTTCTTTCGTCCATTTAAACTGATGGATTCTCTCTTATTTCTTCGAAACATGCCATTTATGGAGCTTTGTAAAAATTCTTTAACTTTTTTCTTATAAATTAACAAATTATCCAAATTTAAATTTTCTTTTAATTTTTCAGCAGCATCGTCAATCTCATTTAACATTTTATCTATAATACTGTCTTTTACTTTACTTATTTCACTGTCAAAAACATCTTCAAACTTTAAAACAGAAGTTCTGCCGCTTCTGTCATCTTTGGTATATCCTGCCGTTATTTTGTTGGAATTTATCTCTTGTATTTTCATACAAAACACCTATATCCTGAAGAATTTTTCAACATCGATAACGAACACTGTAGCACCGCCGATAGAGATCTCAACAGGCTGCGGAATAAAAATATCTGTTGCACCACCCATTGGAGTCGGAGAAGTAATAATTCTGTCTCTCGTCTTACATTTTTTCTCTATTACTTCAATGGCATCGTCAAGTTTCTCATCTTCAACACCTATCATCAATGTTGTATTGCCAGACCTTAAAAAACCACCTGTAGAAGCAACCCTCGTAAAGCTAAAACCTTTCTCTGTCAGTCCATCCATTAGCCGCCTTACGTCCTCGTCCTGTACTATAGCAAAAATCAGTTTCATTTTTTCCCCTCCTTATATGATTTTACTTATTTCTTTAACGATGCTTTTCTGTATATAATCAATGTCATGTGTGGCATCTATAACTAAATATCTATCCGGCCTTGATTTTATCAATTGTTTATACCCTTCATAAACCTTCTCATGAAATTCCAAATCTTCCATCTCAAGGCGGTCTTTGTCTTTCCTTCTATCAATTCGCTTTATAGTGTCTTTGGGCTTTATATCCAAGTATATAGTCAAATCTGGTACAAGACCAGCTATAGCGATATTATTTATCTCCTCAACAGCTTTTACACCAATGCCCCTTGCATATCCTTGATATACTATAGAACTGTCAACAAACCTATCTAATATAACAATCTTTCCATTATTTAAAGATGGTATTATCACTTCTTTTACTAATTCTGCCCTTGATGCTGCATATAAAAGAGCTTCTGCGGTAGGAACTATCTTATTTTTTTTATCAAGGAGTATATTTCTGATTTTCTCACCTACACTGGTGCCACCAGGTTCTCTCAATACTACAATATCCCGTCCAATGTTTAAAAGATATTCTTTAAGTAGATTGATTTGTGTCGTTTTTCCGCTACCGTCGATACCTTCAAATGTGATAAGTTTTCCTTTGTACATTATTTAAACACCCGTATATTTAAATTATCAATGCCTACAATCTTTATACCTATATTATATAGTAATTTTATATATTGTACCATATCTTTTTTTATGATTTCTCCAGGACATATAAGAGGCACACCTGGCGGATATGGAATAACATAGTCCAAAGAAACTGAATCTACTGCATCATCTATTTTTAGAAGTGTATAAGGCTTTTTAACTGCTTCTGAAGGTTTCATTTTCATCTCCGGCACATCAGGATAATAGTCAATAAGTCTTATTTCTTGATTCCTTTTGTATTTTAAAAGTCCTTCAATAGATTTTACTAATTTGTCAAACTCCTTTTCATCATCTGCAACAGTCATTATTGCCAGTATATTGTATAAATCAGACATCTCCATTTGGATATTGAAATTTTCCCGCAATATCCTTTCTGCTTCACTTCCTGATATCCCGAGACCCTTTATGCTTATGGCAAGCTTTGTTGTATCATAATCATTAATTCCATACTTGCCTACAACGTCATCTCCTATACACTTTACACCTTCAATTGCATTCAATTTATTTCGAGCATCTATTGATAAATTTACACATTTATCTAGTCTATCTTTGCCTTTTCTTTCCATAAAATCTCTGGCCAAGTCAATTGATGTCATTAAAATATATGATGGAGATGTAGATTGATAAAGGCTCAAATAAAATTTTAATCTATCAGCGTCAACTCTATCCGTATTCACATGCAATATTGAACTTTGCGTAAAGGCGGGTAAAGTCTTGTGAATGCTTTCAACAACAATATCAGCACCCGCTTTAGATGCCGGTAATGGCAATCTGTCTGAAAACGCAAAGTGTGCACCATGTGCTTCATCTACAATCAAAATCTTGTTGTACTTATGCACTAAATCAACTATTCTTTTTATATCTATGCAAAATCCATAATAATTTGGATATGTAATCAAAACCGCTTTTATGTCTTTATTATCTTTAAGAAGACCTTCAAGTTCATCAACAGATACTCCCATTGCTATCCCATCTTCATAATCCATCAATGGATTTAAATATACTGGCGTAGCACCTGTAAGTATTAAACCATTGTATACAGATTTGTGTGAATTTCTTTGAATAAGCACCGCATCACCATCGTTTAACACGGCAGACATTGCAGCATATATTCCACATGTAGTACCGTTTACAAGAAAAAAAGACATCTTTGCGCCAAATGCTTTCGCTGCAAGTTTTTCAGCCTCCAAAATCGGTCCTTGAGGGTCATGCAGATTATCTGTGCCGGGAACTTCCGTCAAATCTATTTTGGCAAGATTCTCAATATATTTCCGGGAAATAATTCTACCTTCTTTATGACCTGGCATATGATATGGCATAGTACCATCTTCTACATACTTTAATAACGCTTCATATAATGGTGCTGACAATTTCATCACCTTTTTTCAAGTATCATAAATATATAATACCATACAAACCTAACTATTACTATAAAAAAATATGAGGACATGCCACTATCAGTCCTCATATTCAACATCCTTTGTATAGTTTCGCCAGATATCTATCATTTTTTTTCTGTAATATTCATATTCCACATCATCAGGCGACATATCAACAATAATCTTCTGGCAGTCATTGCATAAAAATTCTCCTAATACCTCAATACCATCCGTCTTTTCATGATTGCATATAAAGCACTTTTTAGTTTTTAACATGCTTTCCATATGCTACACCATCTTTCATAATATTCTATTATAATTATTTCCATGACAACCAGTATCTATACGCTTTCCTACTAACATTATATTATTATAAGAATAAAAAAAGGCAGGTCTCAATTCAATTTGCACCAAGCCCTGCATGTATTTTTTAATAAATCATTTTGACATATCTCATGATAAATCTCTATGCCTAAAACAGGATATAATGTGATCATTTACTATTCCTGTAGCCTGCATATGAGAATATATTATCGTTGAGCCTACAAATTTAAAACCTCTTTTTCTAAGATCATTGCTTATCTTATCAGATAATGGAGTCTTAGAAGGTATTTCTTCGATGCTTTTCCAATGATTAATGATAGGTTTCCCTTCTGTGAAACTCCAAATATAACTATCAAAACTCCCGTATTCCTTTTGAATCTTTAAAAAAGCTTTGGCATTTATAATTGATGATTCGATTTTTTTTCTGTTTCTAATGATTCCTTTATCATTTAAAAGCTCTAATATCTTTTTCTCATCGAACAAAGAAACTTTTTGTGGATCAAAATCATCGTACGCTTTTCTATAATTATCTCTTTTTTTAAGTATCGTAAGCCAATTTAATCCCGCCTGGGCAGATTCCAGCACCAAAAACTCAAAGTGAATTTTATCGTCATGGATAGGCACGCCCCATTCCGTATCATGGTACTTTATGTAAAGTTCATCATTTAGGCACCACGGACATCTTTCCATTGTATCCTCCTTACAAAACAAGTGCAGCAGCACCTATAAGTCCAACATCTCCACCAAGCTTTGCTTTGACAACATCGCAAATTTCTCTGTTTGGCTTCAATGCTCTATCTTTAACTGTCTTCATCATCTTATCGTATAAAACATCCCATTGACTTGAAAGGCCACCACCTATTATTATCCTCTTTGGATTATAAAAAGCCATTATATTTACAATACCTACTCCTAAATAAAATGCTTCATTTTCTATAAGCTTCAAAGCTAATTCATCACCTGACTTCGCTGCATCGAAAATATTCTCAGCCTTCAGTTCATCCATCGGGATGTTTTTAAGAATGGTATCTCTTCCTGATTCTATATATTTTTTAGCAAATTTAACTAGCGATGTACCAGAAGCATAAGACTCCAAGCAGCCGGGATTGCCACAGTTGCACCATCTAGGGCCATCAAAGTTTATCGAGTGGTGTCCAATCTCTGCTGCATTAGAGTTTGCTCCATTATACAATTTTCCCCCTATTATGGCACCACCGCCAATACCTGTGCTTACAGTTACATAAACCATATCATCTATACCTTGCCCTGCTCCAAATAAATGTTCAGCAAGTGCAGCAGCATTTGCATCATTATTAAGCTTGATTTCTGTATTAAATTCTTGTTTTAAGATGTCGACTAAATGAATATCAATCCATCCAGGTAAATTAGGCGGACATTCCACAACACCGCTATCTGCATTTAACGGTCCAGGCGCGCCTATGCCTATACCTGCAATCTGGTCTATCTCCAGCTTTGTATTTTTTAATGAATCTATTATGCTCTTCTTTATGTTGTTTATTACATGTTGGGGACCTTTATCAGCCTCAGTTGGAACCTTTACATTGTACAATATGTTACCATCACTATCCATTATACCGGTATTAATCTTTGTACCGCCAAGATCAACACCACAGACCAGCTTTTTCATCAATATCGCCTCCAAAGCAAAATACTCAAATTTTTATTAGCTGCTTATGTTCTTCTATTTATATGTTCTTATAGCAGGTTTGATTTGTCAATAGTAAATAAATATAATTCCGCATAAATTAAAAAACTCCTGTATAAGGAGTTTTACTTAGGGGGCTAATATATGAAATTTTTACCGGCAGCGACCTACTCTCCCGAGTAATCAGTACCATCGGCGCTGGAGGGCTTCACTATCACCCCAAAAAGTCTTGCGACTTTTCGGGGGACCCCGATTTGGGACCGTGTTCGGAATGGGAACGGGTTTTTAACCTCCGCTATTGCCACCGGAAATCTTTTGTTCATTTGTTATGCATATCTGTTAATTCTTTTCTATTAAGTACTTCTCGAAAAATATTATCACAAGTGAACTATTAATTGCGTTTTCGTTATATACTCGGCGAACGCAGTGCAGTGAGGCGTTAAAAGCCGTCACAACGCATAGACGGCTTTAGCCGAACTAACGTAGTGAGCCGTTAGTATATAGAAAACACAATTTGTGAACGGTGATAATATTTTTCGCTATATGCTTTTAAATAAACTTTGAATACTGCACAATGCTTCTTTGGTCAAGTCCTCGACTTATTAGTACCGGTCAGCTCAAAGTATTTCTACTCTTACACCTCCGGCCTATCTACCTCGTCTTCTCCAAGGTGTCTTACTCTGGCACTCAACTCTACCTACTGTAATCTATTTTATTTCATTCCCTAACATTTGTACATAGTGCTTTTTTCCTTCAGTAAGTATAGTTGAGTGCCAGATGGGAAATCTTTTCTTGAGGTGGGTTTCACGCTTAGATGCTTTCAGCGTTTATCCCTTCCAAACTTGGCTACCCAGCTGTGCGTACGGCTACGCAACTGGTACACCATCGGTTTGTCCACCCCGGTCCTCTCGTACTAAGGGCAGTTCCTCTCAAATTTCCTACGCCCGCGACGGATAGGGACCGAACTGTCTCACGACGTTCTGAACCCAGCTCGCGTACCGCTTTAATGGGCGAACAGCCCAACCCTTGGGACCTACTTCAGCCCCAGGATGCGATGAGCCGACATCGAGGTGCCAAACCTCCCCGTCGATGTGGACTCTTGGGGGAGATCAGCCTGTTATCCCCAGGGTAGCTTTTATCCGTTGAGCGACGGCAATCCCATTCTCTACCGCCGGATCACTAAGCCCGACTTTCGTCCCTGCTCGAATTGTCTTTCTCGCAGTTAGGCTACCTTCTGCCTTTGCACTCTTACGCGCGATTTCCTTCCGCGCTGAGGTAACCTTTGGACGCCTCCGTTACTCTTTGGGAGGCGACCGCCCCAGTCAAACTGCCCGCCTGTCAGTGTCCATATGCCGGCTTACGGCTCCTATGTTAGAATTTCGGTAATATCAGGGTGGTATCCCAACGTCGGCTCCAGATAGGCTTGCGCCCACCTTTCTCCGCCTCCCACCTATCCTGTACAGATATTACTAAAATTCAGTGACAAGCTGCAGTAAAGCTCCATGGGGTCTTTCTGTCCTGTCGCGGGTAACTCGCATCTTCACGAGTACTACAATTTCACCGGGTCCCCCATCAAGACAGCGCCCAAGTCGTTACGCCTTTCGTGCAGGTCGGAACTTACCCGACAAGGAATTTCGCTACCTTAGGACCGTTATAGTTACGGCCGCCGTTTACTGGGGCTTAAGTTCTGTGCTTCTCCGGCACTCAACTCTATCTACTAAGAGTTTATGCTTTTGGCTATTCTTTCTTTTAACCATCTTCTTGCATTATGGGATTTTTTTAATTGTTTTTCTCTTTTTTGGGCATCTTCTTTTGCTTTATATGCTTCATAGTATATTAGTTCCCATTTATGCCCCTTTGTATATTTGTTTAGCTCTTTATTATGAGCTTCTAGTCTTTTCCTTATATTTTCTGAATAGCCTGTATATATGCCTCCATTTTCGTTCTTTATTATATAGACATAATACATTTCTTTCACTCCTAATAGGTATAGTTGAGTGCCGGATAACACTTCCCCTTAACCTTCCAGCACCGGGCAGGCGTCAGCTCCTATACTTCGTCTTTCGACTTAGCAGAAACCTGTGTTTTTGGTAAACAGTCGCTTGGGCCTCTTCTCTGCGGCCTTTCGGCACTCCTTCTCCCGAAGTTACGGAGTCTTTTTGCCGAGTTCCTTAATGAGGGTTCTCCCGCTCGTCTTTGGATTCTCTCCTCGCCTACCTGTGTCGGTTTCTGGTACGGGCACCTCTATCCTCGATAGCAACTTTTCTTGGCAGCCCCTTCGAAACTTCGCCTTTCGGCTCCCCTTCACAGCTCTTATGAGCTTTGGTACTTCACTCAAAGCTCTTTTCGTCGCTGCTTGGACGTGCTCTACCAACCGCACGCTTTTCTTATCTCGCTGCGTCCTTGCTTCTCTTTTGACGGATTTCGGTGGTACCGGATTTATTACCGGTTGTCCATCGCCTACGCTTTCGCCTCGGCTTAGGTCCCGACTTACCCTGGGCGGATTATCCTTCCCCAGGAAACCTTAGGCTTTCGACGGTAAGGTTTCTCGCCTTACTCTCGTTACTTATACCGGCATTCTCTCTACTGTACTGTCCAGATTCGCTTCCGCTTATCCTTCTCCCTGTACAGTACGCTCCCCTACCATTCTTTCGAATCCGTAGCTTCGGTGGCATGTTTTAGCCCCGTTTATTTTCGGCGCAGGATTTCTCGACCAGTGAGCTATTACGCACTCTTTGAATGTATGGCTGCTTCTAAGCCAACATCCTGGTTGTCTTGGAAATCCTACTTCCTTTTCCACTTAACATGCTCTTTGGGACCTTAGCTGTCGGTCTGGGCTGTTTCCCTTTTGACCACGGATCTTATCACTCGTAGTCTGACTCCCAGGGTTCTCAATATGGCATTCGGAGTTTGATAGGGTTCGGTAACCTTTTTGGCCCCTAGTCCATTCAGTGCTCTACCTCCATATTTTTCACCCCTGAGGCTAGCCCTAAAGCTATTTCGGGGAGAACCAGCTATCTCCGAGCTCGATTGGAATTTCTCCGCTACCCACAATTCATCCCATGACTTTTCAACGTCAACGTGGTTCGGGCCTCCACCAGATCTTACTCCGGCTTCACCCTGATCATGGGTAGGTCGCACGGTTTCGGGTCTATGATATGCAACTTTCGCCCTCTTAAGACTCGCTTTCGCTTCGGCTCCGCTTTCGCTTAACCTCGCTGCATATCTATAACTCGCCGGTCCGTTCTACAAAAAGTACGTGGTCGTCCGGCTCTCAACTGGACACGCTAGTTCTTTTTTTCTTCTCTCTAACATGTTCAGTTGAGTGCCGGACTTCCACTGCTTGTGGACATATGGTTTCAGGTTCTCTTTCACTCCCCTCCCGGGGTTCTTTTCACCTTTCCCTCACGGTACTTTGCGCTATCGGTCACTTAGGAGTATTTAGCCTTGGGAGATGGTCCTCCCGTCTTCCCACCGGGTTGCCTATCCTGTGGTACTCTGGATCCCACTCGGTATTTAAAGCTTACGCCTACAGGGCTTTCACCTTCTTTGGCCTGCCTTCCCAGGTCTGTTCGGCTTCACTCCATATACCTTCTCGTGGTCCTAAACCCCATCACCTGCGGTGATGGTTTGGGCTCTTTCCTTTTCGCTCGCCGCTACTTAGGAAATCGACACTACCTTCCCAGCGGAGTCTCTCCGCTGGGAGGCCCTGTTTTCTTTCTTCTCCTCGCGCTACTTAGATGTTTCAGTTCACGCGGTTTCCCCTCCCATGGCTATGTGTTCACCATGGGATGCTTAAGTATTACCTTAAGCGGGTTTCCCCATTCGGAAATCTCCGGATCTACGTCTGCTTGCGACTCCCCGGAGCGTTTCGCCGCTCGCTGCGTCCTTCTTCGGCTCTAAGTGCCTGGGCATCCACCATACGCCCTTTGTAACTTGACCTCTTTTGGTTTTTGGAAAATATTATTAACGCTCACAAATTCCGCTTACTATATATCATCGATTCTCTTCGCTTGTTTGGCTAACGTCGTCTATGCGTTGTGACGACTTTCGCTTTCGCTCATACGCCAAACTGCGCTCCGTTCATCGTGATATATTGCGTAAGCTTCATTAATCGTTCGCTTTTAATAATATTTTCTTAAACAATGGTTATTGGTTAATTGTAACTCGTTTTTCTTGTTACCCTTTTTTCGCATTGTGCAGTTTTCAAGGTTCACTTTGAGGTTTAACCCTCAAAACTGAACAGTGAGATATGCTCATTGTAATTATTATCGTTCGACAAATTGTGCTTTCTATATACTTTAGGCTCCTTACGCTTGTTTGGCTAACGCCGTCTATGCGTTGTGACGGCTTTCGCTTTCGCTCATACGCCTCACTGCGCTTCACTCGCCTAGTATATTACGAAAGCGCAATTAATCGTCTCTCTCTTAATAATTACAATTCGCTTTTTTACTTTTTGTAGGATTTGCTCCTTAGAAAGGAGGTGATCCAGCCGCACCTTCCGATACGGCTACCTTGTTACGACTTCACCCCAATCATTTACCCCACCTTCGGCAGCTCCTCCCTTTCGGTTAGGTCACTGACTTCGGGTGTTGTAAACTCTCGTGGTGTGACGGGCGGTGTGTACAAGGCCCGGGAACGTATTCACCGCGGCATGCTGATCCGCGATTACTAGCAACTCCGTCTTCATGCAGGCGGGTTGCAGCCTGCAATCTGAACTGGGACCTGTTTTCTGGGATTCGCTCCGGATCGCTCCTTCGCTGCCCTCTGTTCAGGCCATTGTAGCACGTGTGTAGCCCAGGGCATAAAGGGCATGATGATTTGACGTCATCCCCGCCTTCCTCCGTGTTATCCACGGCAGTCTCGGTAGAGTCCCCGTCTTTACGCTGGTAACTACCAACAGGGGTTGCGCTCGTTGCGGGACTTAACCCAACATCTCACGACACGAGCTGACGACAACCATGCACCACCTGTCTCACAGCTCCTTCATAGAAGGCACTCAAGTATTTCTACTCGATTCTGTGGATGTCAAGCCCTGGTAAGGTTCTTCGCGTTGCTTCGAATTAAACCACATGCTCCGCTGCTTGTGCGGGCCCCCGTCAATTCCTTTGAGTTTCAACCTTGCGGCCGTACTCCCCAGGCGGGATACTTATTGCGTTAACTCCGGCACGGATTATACTAACCCACACCTAGTATCCATCGTTTACGGCGTGGACTACCAGGGTATCTAATCCTGTTTGCTCCCCACGCTTTCGCACCTCAGCGTCAGTTCAAGTCCAGAGAGCCGCTTTCGCCACTGGTATTCTTCCTGATCTCTACGCATTTCACCGCTACACCAGGAATTCCGCTCTCCTCTCCTTGACTCAAGCTATTTAGTTTCAGATGCATACCCTCGGTTGAGCCCAGGTTTTTCACATCTGACTTTTATAGCCGCCTACGTGCTCTTTACGCCCAGTAATTCCGGACAACGCTCGCCCCCTACGTATTACCGCGGCTGCTGGCACGTAGTTAGCCGGGGCTTTCGTATGGTACCGTCATTTCTTTCTTCCCATACTATTGAGCTTTACGACCCGAAGGCCTTCTTCACTCACGCGGCGTCGCTGTGTCAGGGTTTCCCCCATTGCACAATATTCCCCACTGCTGCCTCCCGTAGGAGTCTGGACCGTGTCTCAGTTCCAGTGTGGCCGTTCACCCTCTCAGGCCGGCTACCCATCGTCGCCTTGGTGGGCCCTTACCCTCACCAACTAGCTAATGGGACGCGGACTCCTCCTATAGCGGATTCCCTCCTTTCTTCGAAAAGCGATGCCGCTTCTCGACATTATCCGGTATTAGCACCCCTTTCGAGGTGTTATCCCAGTCTACAGGGTAGATTGTCCACGCGTTACTCACCCGTCCGCCGCTATCCGACACTCAACTCCGCGTTTACTCATATTTTTTTCTCTTCCTGCCTTTTTTCTCTTTCCCGTCTTTTCTTCCTGTAAGCGCTTAGTTGAGTGCCGGATCGCTCGACTTGCATGTGTTAGGCACGCCGCCAGCGTTCGTCCTGAGCCAGGATCAAACTCTCATGTTTATATCCTTTTACTCTTCTTACTCTTACTGGCTTTATCTCACTGTTCGGTTTTCAAGGTTCAACCTCGCGTCAAGCGACATTGTCTATATTACCACATTTATTTCTCTCTGTCAACATTCTTTTCGCTGGTTTGTTTTGGTACTTTGCTTCGCCGCTTTCTCAAACGACATGTGTTAATATACCACGTTTTAAATTCCTATTCAATGTCTATTAATAGCCCTATAGCGCTGTTATCCAATAATAACAGCATTATGCTCAAGTATGCGTCAATATACTATAAATTACACTTTTTCAAGTTCATTTTTTATTGATTTAAAATCCTCCCATGCAGGATACTTTTTCTCTGGGTCTCTTAAGAGTGCTGCTGGATGATAAGTAGCTATTATCTTTACGCCTTTTCTTTCTATCCACTTGCCCCTCATAACAGTTATCTTAAAATTCTTATCAATTATAGCTTTCGCCGCTGTGGCACCTAAACATACAATGATTTTAGGAGCTATTATTGCAACTTGATTGCGCAGATACGGCAGGCAGGCATCTACTTCATTTTGTAGCGGAACTCTATTATTTGGAGGTCTGCATTTCACAATATTCGCTATGTATACATCCTCTCTTTTCAAATCTATAGCTTCAATCATTTTATTTAATAATTGACCTGCTTTTCCAACAAAAGGTCGTCCTTGAATGTCTTCATCTCGTCCAGGTCCTTCACCTATAAACATAATCTTAGACCTTAAATTTCCTTCACCAAAAACTACATTGTTTCTGACATTGTGCAGCGGACATTTTGTACAATTCATACATTCTTCCATAAGTTGTTTCAAAGGCAATAACGACATTAAAACCACCCTTTTGTTTTAAAAATTCGCCTTTCTATACTTTTCTTTCTCACTTTCGTAAAGATTATTTCCGTACATGTCAATCGTAACAATGACAGGGAAATCTTCGACAGTAAATTCATGTATCGCCTCTGGTCCTAAATCATTATACGCAACTACTTTAGACTCTATCACTCTTTCTGATAGTAATGCGCCAGCACCACCAATTGTTGTAAAATACACAGCGTGGTACTTCATCATAGCATCAATGACTTCTTGATTTCTGTATCCTTTTCCGATCATCCCTTTAAGCCCAATCTCCAAAAGTTTCGGCGTGTATGCATCCATTCTGCCACTTGTAGTAGGCCCACAGCTTCCTACCGCTTGACCAGGTTTTGCAGGACAAGGTCCTACGTAGTAAATTACTTGATTTTTTATGTCAACTGGCATATCTTGACCATTGTTTAATAATTCTATCATCCTTTTATGTGCAGCATCTCTGGCAGTAAGAACTTTACCTGTAATCAAAACAGTATCGCCAGCTTTTAAATTTTTTATGACTTCTTCTGTTAAAGGTGTATTTATCTTTTTATACATTTTCCCCTCCACATTTTTAATTTGTTTTTATAGTATAGCTGTCGCATGCCTTGTAACATGACACGATATATTTACAGCTACTGGAAGCATTGCGATATGGGTAGGATATTTTTCTATATTTACTGCTAGAGCGGTTATCCTACCTCCCAGTCCTTGCGGTCCTATTCCAAGGCTATTTACTTTTAATAAAAGTTCTTCTTCCAATGCCCTCACATCGCCGTCACTGCTTCTTTGATCGATCGGCCTTAAAAGGGCCTTTTTTGCAAGTAACGGCGCATACTCAAAATTGCCGCCTATTCCAACGCCTACCACCAGAGGCGGACATGCATTAGGACCTGACGCTTCAACTGTATCAATTATAAACTTCTTTACACCTTCAATGCCGTCGGAAGGCTTCATCATCTTTAGCGCACTCATGTTTTCACTTCCTGCGCCTTTTGGCGCAACTGTAATTTTTAATTTGTCGCCGCCTACAATATCATAATGTACAATAGGTGGTGTATTATCATTTGTGTTGATACGTACGAATGGATCATTCACAATTGATTTTCTTAAATATCCATTGAGATATCCATCTTTAACACCATTATTTATAGCATCATCAAGACTACCACCTACAACATGGACATCTTGTCCTATCTCAACGAAAATCACCGCTATGCCTGTGTCTTGGCATATTGGCATTTCTTTTACCTTGGCAATCTCAGCATTTTCAATTATACTATTCAGTATTTCTATTCCTGTTTCGCTAACTTCCTCGTAAGCCTTTTCCTTCAATGTATTTAAAACGTCTTGCGGTAAATTATAATTAGCTTCTATACATAAAAGCTCGACAGTTTTTTTTATATCATCCGCTTTTACCTCTCTCATAAGCACACCTCATTACTAAATAGAAAAACTATAAATATCATTAAAATAATAATACTACAACATTAGATTTTGCGGAAGGTTTTTACACATATATCATTTTTACTGTCATACCACCCTGCCCGCCTCCAGTCACTATTACAACTTTTCCATTAAAGTCTTTCATACAAATACTCCTTTCATGATATTATTTGTTTGCAAAAGCTTTTGGCAAAGTCCAAAAATCTATTCAAACAGGCTTTCTATAAAAATATATTTCTCCGTTTTCTATGGAATAATCGATAAGTTTTTTATCTCTCAAATAGCTCAAAAATGCGGAAACCGATGAAAAATAAATATAATACTGAGTAAAATTTAATGGCAGATCGTTTAATATTACTAAGTTTTGCAGCAATCCTTCCCTTGTCTGAGGTTGTTCCAATAATTCCAGTATAATTTCAACATTATCTTCTATATTTGAAATATTTTTTTCTATAAGTGCATCAAGCTCATCCTTATTAAGCACTCTATCTATGTGACTTATTACAAAATAGTCTGCATCCACCTCTTTTAACTTTTTTAAAGTTTCAATGCTTTTTTCTATATTAAACAAATATGGAAGTGAATATTTTTTTATTGTATCCTCACTAAATACGCTGTCTCCCAAAAAACATACTCTATCAGGTGTAATGACACCGATTTGATCTATTGAATGCCCCACCAAAGATATTATATCAAACTTTTCATCGCCAATTTTTGAGATACCATAATCAAGGACGAAATCAACAGAAAATGTTTTATTAGTCGTATCAAGATCTCTTATTGGGCATGAAGAAAATAGTACAATATCTCTCAACTCTGGATTTTCTATATATAATCGCTCCTTATTTGATGTATAGATTTCGCACCCAGGGTACTGAGTCTTAAAGTATATATTACCGCCGCAGTGGTCCATGTGATTGTGGGTATTTATAATATATTTGGGATGTAATCCATTTTCTACTAATACATTGTCAATCTTTCTCGCTTGTCCATTGTTTATACCAGTATCTACTAATAGACAATTTTTGTTTTTATAGGTGTAAACACCTATATTTGTAGGATTATCTATGTAGTACGTATTTCTATTTATCTTATTTAAATTCATACGATTACCTCCAAAAATTACATCATCACATGATAATTTTACACCCTTTATTAACTTAAATCAAAGTAAGAGCCCCATGACAGACATCATGAGGCTTTTAGACTACTTTAATATCTCTTTTTCTAAATTCTTCTTTTATCTCTTCTATTTTTGATGTGTCAGGAGGATTTATTTCTTTCAAACTATATGGTATCCCAAGTGCTTCATATTTATACACGCCCATTTTATGGTACGGCAGGATTTCAACTCTGTCTATATTCTTTAATGACGACACAAAATCAGCTAACTTCTTTATTTCTTCCATATCATCCGTTATACCCGGCACTATCACATGTCTTATCCAGACTTTTTTATCTATATCTGATAGATATTTTGCAAATTTTAACGTCTTTCTATTTGAAACACCTGTAAGTTTCTTATGTTCATCATCATCAATATGCTTTATGTCAAGCAAAAAAAGATCTGTGTATTTTACAAGTTCTTCTACTTTTTCAATATCGACAAATCCCGACGTATCTATTGCAGTGTGTATGTTCTCTGCTTTAAGCTTCTTAAATAGATCTGTGCAGAACTCTACTTGAAGTGTCGGTTCACCGCCAGTCAATGTCACACCGCCGCCAGATGCTTTCATATATGGTATATATCTTTTCACATCATTAAATATTTCATCTGTAGATGCTTCTTTTCCATCATTTAAATGCCAAGTGTCAGGGTTATGGCAATATGCACATCTCAATAGACATCCTTGCATGAATACAACATACCTCACACCAGGTCCATCGACAGTTCCGCATGTTTCTATTGAATGTATTTTTCCCATAACCATGACACATCCTCCTTACAAGAAATTTACTTTTACATAGATTCATGGAATGTACGTGATATAACTTCCAACTGCTGTTCCTTAGTCAGTTTATTGAAATTAACCGCATATCCTGATACTCTTATGGTAAGCTGTGGATATTTCTCTGGATGATCCATAGCATCAATAAGCATGTCTCTATTTAATACGTTTATATTGATATGATGTCCAGATTTAAATGCATATCCATCCAATAATCCTACAAGATTATTTATCTTGTCTTCATCTTCTTTGCCCAATGCATTTGGCACAATCGTAAACGTATATGATATTCCGTCCAATGAACTATCATAAGGAATTTTAGATACTGAGTTCATAGAAGCAACAGCACCCTTTGTATCTCTTCCATGCATTGGATTTGCACCAGGTGCAAATGGTTCACCGGCTTTTCTGCCATCTGGTGTAGCACCTGTCTTTTTCCCATAGACGACATTTGACGTTATTGTTAAAACAGATAATGTTGGTATAGAATTTCTGTAGGTCTTGTGTTTCTTAAGTTTATTCATAAATCTCTCTACAATATCAGCAGCAATGGAGTCTACTCTGTCGTCATCATTTCCGAACTTAGGAAAATCCCCTTCAACTTCATAATCTACAGCTATGCCATTCTCATCTCTTATAGCTTTCACTTTTGCATATTTTATCGCACTTAATGAATCTGCCGCAACAGACAGCCCAGCTATTCCAAATGCCATCGTCCTTACAATGTCCCTATCATGTAGGGCCATAAGCGATCTTTCGTATGCATACTTGTCATGCATATAGTGTATTATATTCATAGCTTTTACATACACTTTAGCCAGCCACTCCAGCATGTTGTCGTATGCTGCCATGACTTCGTCAAAATCTAGATACTCTGATGTTATCGGATTGAATTTTGGCGCTACTTGAGTCTTGTACCTTTCATCGATACCGCCATTTATTGCATACAGCAATGCCTTCGCAAGATTCGCCCTTGCGCCAAAGAATTGCATCTGTTCACCTGTCTTCATTGCAGAAACACAGCACGCAATGCTGTAGTCGTCATTGTAGATAGGCCTCATCAAGTCGTCATTCTCGTACTGTATTGAACTCGTGTCTATTGATACTTTAGCACAGAATTTTTTAAAGTTTTCCGGAAGTCTTTTTGACCAAAGAACCGTCAAATTCGGCTCAGGAGCAGGACCTAAATTGTAGAGAGTATTAATATCCTAAACGAATTTTTAGTAACCAGAGGCCTTCCATCTACTCCTACACCGCCTATAGACTCAGTCACCCAAACAGGATCACCACTAAAAAGTTCGTTATAATCTGGAGTCCTTAAAAACCTCACCATTCTCAATTTCATCACGAAATGATCCATCAATTCCTGTGCTTGCCTTTCTGTCAACGTTCCTTCTTTAAGATCTCTTTCAATATATATGTCAAGAAAAGTAGATACTCTTCCAAGCGACATAGCAGCACCATTTTGCTCTTTTATAGCTGCAAGGAAAGCGAAATACGTCCATTGAACAGCTTCTTTTGCATTTTTTGCAGGCTTTGATATGTCATACCCGTACTTTAAAGCCATCTCTTTCATTTCGTTTAATGCTTTTATCTGTTCTGTCAGTTCTTCTCTCAGCCTTATTGTAGCTTCATCAAATTCATCGTAATCAAGCTCAAGCTTTTCTTTTTCCTTTTCTTCGATGAGTCTATCAATTCCATAAAGTGCAACTCTTCTGTAATCGCCTATGATTCTTCCTCTGCCATACGCATCTGGAAGTCCTGTGATTATCCCTGCATGCCTAGCAGCCCTTATTTCCGGAGTATATGCATCAAATACACCGTCATTGTGGGTTTTCCTGTACTTTGTAAATATCTCCTCGACAGCAGGATCAACCTTATATCCGTATGCTTCACAAGCTTTTTTAACCATCCTTATACCGCCATACGGCATTATTGCTCTTTTAAGAGGTTTATCTGTTTGAAGTCCAACTATCTCCTCAAGGTCTTTATCTATATATCCAGCATCATGGGATGTTATAGATGAAACAGTTTTTGTATCAATATCAAGTACACCCTTTTCTAGTTCCTCCCTCATAAGTTCAAGAACTTTATTCCATAGTTTAGTAGTCTTTTCTGTAGGACCTTCTAAAAAGCTGTCATCGCCTTCATATAACGTGTAGTTTCTCTGAATAAAATCCTGCACATCAATGTTTTTTTGCCACTTGCCATCCTGAAAACCGCGCCACTCATTAATCACTTTTATACCCCCTAAAATTTATTATTTATTATGGTTTAATTATAACTGCTTTGTCTTTTGTAGTCAATATACTGTATACACTTCAGAAAATTTATTATATTTTCATCATTTGTATTTTATCATTGTCTAAAATTAAAAAATATGACATATATCACATTTTACTCTTTTATTTTTCTACATTTAGGATATAATTTATAAAGAAATCCTGTCAAAGTATATGGGGGAATTGAAATGGCAAAGATGCGAATTGATAAGCTTCTATCAAATACGGGGTTTGGAACTAGGAAAGAAGTAAAAGGCTTCATAAAAGAAGGTCTTGTAACCGTAAACGGCAGAACTGTCAATGATCCCGGGCTAATCATCGAAACTGATAAAGATGACATTATATTTAACGATGAAAAAATATTTTATAGAAAATATATATACATAATGATGAACAAACCAAGAGGTGTCATTAGCGCTACTTATGATCCGTCAGAAAAAACTGTACTAGATCTTTTGCCAGATGATATTAAAGCAAGAAAAGTCTTCCCTGCAGGAAGACTTGACAAAGACACGGAAGGACTACTTCTTCTTACAAATGACGGTATACTAGCCCATAAATTGCTATCACCAAAAAAGCATGTGTATAAAAAATATTACGCAGAGATTTCTGGATTTATTGATGAAGATGATATTTCATTGTTTTCAAACGGCATCGTTTTAGATGATGGTTATAAGACTATGCCTGCTTATTTAGAAATAATATCATCAGGTAGTATATCAAAAGTTTACGTGTCAATCAAAGAAGGAAAATATCATCAAATAAAAAGGATGTTTGAATCACTTGGCTCAAAGGTTATTTATCTAAAAAGGCTTTCCATGGGATATCTTAATCTAGATGAAAATTTAAAAGAAGGGGAATGGAGAGAATTAACAGATAACGAGTTAAAGCTGCTCTTATTGTCTGTCGAATAAATCATTTTAATTCACTAGTGGCACAATGGGAAATTATAATTGAAATAAGGCTTTCAGCTCCTTCATTTGAATTCACTCCATAATCTGTTATAGCATCACTGCAGCCGCCACTTGATTCATCGTACAAGCTTACTCCTTTTGAATTTTTGCCATAAAACCAATCATCGCAAGCTAATGCTCTTTCTCTGTATTTTTCATTTCCTGTAACATTGTACGCATCTATATACATAAGAGCCATCGTATATGCTTCTACAGGCTGCTCATCAAACTCTGCTATGTTTTTACCTCTTTCATACCATCCTTTGCAACCGACAGCTTTAAAATAGCCATTTCTAAAGCATATAGAGTCCAAAAATTCTAAACTTTCTAATGCTATATCTAGAATTTTTTCGTCTTTTAAGACAATAAAAGATTTTAAAAGTGATAATGGAATAATTCCATTATCATATGATACAGTACCTTCAAACCATTTCCAATCATCATTTGAATTTTTTTCGTACCATTTAATAATGTCATTGGTCAAGTTCACTATTTTGCCTTTAATAAAATCTTTTTTAAATTTGTTTTCTGCATTATAAATGTGATAAAGCCCTATAAGAGTATATGCTTTTCCTCTAATATATTTTAAATCATCAATAATAGGTAGTGATTTCTCAATCATCTTTAAAGCAGATAACTTAATCCTATCATCTAAAGGAGAATCCAATAAGTATCCAAGTGCCCACATGCATCTGCCGAAACAGTCTTCAGAAAAATCATCGTCAATGAATTTTCTATCATATGTCATGAAATTTCTGAAATACCCATCTTCATCCTGAGCATACATTAGGAAAGATAAGTACCTCTTAATCAAATTTAGGAATTTTTCTTCTTTGTACATTTCGTACATCATGGCAGAAGCTATTATTGCCCTTGCATTATCATCTGTTGTATAGCCATACTTAGGATTAGGAGTAGAACCAATTGAATGTTGCATCATTCCTGTATCGTCTGTCAGTATAAACAAATGATTAAACAAACTTTTACCATTCATATAATGTCTCCTCCTGTTTATACTGCTTCTTTGGCATCATCTTCTAAATCTTCAAATATTCTCAAAAACATCTCAACATATTCTAGTGCAACATTATCCCACATCATTGACTTTCCATAAACCTTCATTTTCTCCTCCATAAGTTGTCTCTTGTGAGGGTTTTCTATGGCAAACTTTATACATTTCGCTATAGAATCTGGATCTTTAAAATTAGCCAATAATCCTCTGCCATCGCTTAAAATTTCTTCAGCATATTTGTACGGCGTCGAAACTACTAGTTTTCCTAGCCCTGCGGCATATGCCAGTGTCCCACTTACAGCCTGTTCTCTTCCAATGTACGGTGTCATATACACATCTGAAAGTTTTAAATATTCTACAATCTCTCTCTTTGTTAAATATTTATTAACAAACTTTACATTATCGTTTAAATTAAGTTCATTGACACGCCTTATTAGAAAATCTCTATAAACTTCACCATCAGACTTGACTATGTTAGGATGCGTCTGTCCAAGAATAAGGTACAGTATATCAGGATGTTCTTCTTTTACCTTTGCAATTGCTTCTATGCCATATTCTAATCCTTTGCCGGGACTTATGAGTCCAAAAGTGCTAACAACAAATTTATCGTCTATATTATACTTCTTTCTCAAACTTTCACTTGACAATGTAGGCAGATTCGGAACACCATGGGGCAAAACGGCTATCTTTTTCTCATCAACACCGTACACATTTAAAAGTAGTGGAATTGTATTTTTGGCCATAGTGACGACTCTTTTGCTTTTCTTACACAATTCTTGCAAAATATACTTCTGCTTATCTAATGGCTCTGATAATATAGTGTGAAGCGTTACAACATAAGGTATCTTCAAATTATTTATCAGATCAAGGATGTACTCGCCCCATTCTCCACCATATATCCCGTACTCATGCTCAATTACTAATAAGTCAATTGAAGAATCATTCAATTTTTCAGCTAATTTTATATAACTATTCCTGTCATGCTGCTGCAATTCATAAATAACATCATCGTCGTAATCATATTCTCTATCATTTATAGCAATTACCTTTGGCTCGTTTATTATTTTAATATCTTTAAGTTCATTTACTAAATCTTGAGTAAATGTTGCTATACCACATTCTCTAGGAGGAAATGTACTTAAAAATGCTATTTTTATCTCTTTATTCTTCACCATTTCCATCACCTCTATCAACTTACTGCATAATCATTAAAATTATTAGCATAAACTTCATCTACAATCTTTCTCATTCCATCAATAATGCTATTTGAGGCAACAACTGCATTTATTAAATTTACATTTTTGTTAATTTTCACATTGTCCCATATGATGCTATGCCTTATTATGCTGTTAGATCCTATGTGAGTATTGTCACCTATAACAACGTATGGTCCAATATTTGCTTTTGCATCTATTTTCACATTGTTCCCTATAAAAATTGGTTCTACTATCTTTGCTGAAGGGTCTATCATAGTAGTTTTGCGTTTAAAATTATAATCTCTCACATCAACGAATTTACAATTATCTTCAAAAATATCAAAGTGAACTCTTTTATATTTTTCAATAGTACCTATATCTATCCAGTATCCATCATACCTATATGCAGCCATGCTGCATCCTTTTGAAAGAAGTTTGGGATATGTATCCCTCTCTATCGACACAACTTCATCTTTTGGAATTTCGCTTAATAGCTCAGGCTCAAACACATATATTCCGGCGTTTATCCATTTAGAATTTGTCTCATATGGTTTCGGCTTCTCCTTAAATGCCGTAATGAAATCATTATCGTCATATTCAATTACACCGTATTGAGACGGATCTTCAACTTTAGTCATAGCAATCGTAGCTAAAGCATTTTTTGACTTATGGTATTCTACAAGATTTTTAATGTTCAAATCACAAATGATATCTGAATTGAGAACTATAAAAGTATCATCAAAAAAATCTTCTGCATTTTTTATAGCACCGCCTGTACCAAGAGGTATATCTTCTTTAATATAAGAGACTTTTACGCCTAATTTTTCACCATCTCCAAAATATTTTTCTATATGATTCGATTTATAACATGTACTTATAACTACTTCATCTACACCTTGATGCTTTAATCTTAAAATGGTTGACTCTAACAAAGGCTTTCCCATTATGGGTACCATAGGTTTAGGAAGAAAATTTGTTAGAGGTCTTAGTCTTGTCCCTAATCCTCCCGCTAGCAATAAAGCTTTCATTCGAATTCCTCCTTTATCTCTATTTAGTTTTTAAAATTTAGAATTTATAAATGTGTTATAGAGTATAACATAATGTGTGCTAAATGTGATGATATTGTATTATGTTTGATATTAGCACTCTAACTGAACGGCTGCTAACAATTAAAATTATAATCCTATAAATTCCATATGTCAAGAGTGTTAATTATTTATGTAAATGTTTAATTAATAACTATAAAATCGAAAGTGAAAGAAACTGACTAGGCTTTATGTTTTAAATGAATCCTCCATCAACTGTTAAAACTTGTCCTGTTATAAATGAAGATTCATCAGACAATAAAAAAGATACAGCTTTGGCAACTTCATCTGGAGTTCCTAGCCTTTCAAGAGACGTCCTTGATGCTAAATCCTCAATTATATCAACCGATAATTTCCTGTTCATTTTCGTATCAATGACTCCTGGTGCTACGCAATTGACACGGATATTTGATGGTCCTAATTCTTTTGCCAACGCCTTAGTAAAAGCTATAATACCACCTTTTGCAGCCGAATAATGTACTTCACATGATGCGCCATATATTCCCCACATTGATGAAATATTTACAATAGCACCTTTTTTATTCTTTAGCATATATTTTAAAGCACTTTGTGTACAGTTAAATGCTCCACCTAAATTTATATCCATCATATGTTTCCATTCGTCCTCTGTTATGTCCATAAAAGGTTTTATCTGTGAAATACCAGCATTATTAACCAGATAATCTATCCGCCCAAATTTATCAAAGATATCTTTCATCATCATTTCCACTTCTGATCTGTTGCTTATATCCGCTTTAAATATATCTGCATAACCTAATTCTTCTTTTATGTGCCTTCTTAAATTATTGGCACTCTCATAGTCGCTGTTATAATGAATTGCAACACATCCGCCTAATTCTGCAAGTTTTTTACATATAAAAGAACCAATGCCACCTGAACCTCCAGTCACTACTATGACCTTTCCATTAAACATAAAAACATCCTTTCATATAGCCAAAAATAAAAAATATTTACTAATAAATAGGTTATACAAATACAAAGCAAAAATCAATATCATATAAAAATATGGTGTATGAAACAAATATACACCTTTAATTTTTTAATCATTTTTTGATAGCTTCTACTGTATTTTTAGTCGTACTGTAAAGTCCTGATGCACCAAGGCCCATAGCAGTACCCAGCAATATACCTTTCAATGTATCTCCTGGAGCTATGTACAATATTCCGAGAGCTATTCCAAAAACTAGTTATACTAAGGCAGAATACTTTTTTGGTAATCCAATTTGTTTTACCACCTCAACCAAACCAATTATAAGAGGTATCAGTGATACATCATAGACATCCATAGGTAAGCCCCCTAAAATTATACGTTTCTAATATCATTATATTATATCTTGTCTTTATTAATGCATAAAAATAAAAAAGACTTCGCGCAAGCGAAATCTTTACAAGTCTATTTGGAGCGGATGACGGGATTCGAACCCGCGATCCTCGGCTTGGGAAGCCGATGCTCTACCACTGAGCCACATCCGCAAAATATTCTTTTTTAAATACAAAAATGGCTCCTCAGGTAGGGCTCGAACCTACAACCTACCGGTTAACAGCCGGTTGCTCCACCATTGAGCTACTGAGGAATATTTTAATTCCGGCAGCGACCTACTCTCCCGAGTAATCAGTACCATCGGCGCTGGAGGGCTTCACTTCCGTGTTCGGAATGGGAACGGGTTTTTAACCTCCGCTATTGCCACCGGAAATCTTTTGTTCATTTGTCCTTTTACATCTTTCGAAAAAATCTTATCTAATAAATACTTTTTTCGAAAAATATTATCACAAGTGAACTATTAATTGCGTTTTCGTTATATACTCGGCGAACGCAGTGCGGTGAGGCGTTAAAAGCCGTCACAACGCATAGACGGCTTTAGCCGAGCTAACGTAGTGAGCCGTTAGTATATAGAAAACACAATTTGTGAACGGTGATAATATTTTTCGCTATATGCTTTTAAATGAACTTTGAATACTGCACAATGCTTCTTTGGTCAAGTCCTCGACTTATTAGTACCGGTCAGCTCAAAGTATTTCTACTCTTACACCTCCGGCCTATCTACCTCGTCTTCTCCAAGGTGTCTTACTCCTTTCGGATGGGAAATCTTTTCTTGAGGTGGGTTTCACGCTTAGATGCTTTCAGCGTTTATCCCTTCCAAACTTGGCTACCCAGCTGTGCGAATGGCTTCGCAACTGGTACACCATCGGTTTGTCCACCCCGGTCCTCTCGTACTAAGGGCAGTTCCTCTCAAATTTCCTACGCCCGCGACGGATAGGGACCGAACTGTCTCACGACGTTCTGAACCCAGCTCGCGTACCGCTTTAATGGGCGAACAGCCCAACCCTTGGGACCTACTTCAGCCCCAGGATGCGATGAGCCGACATCGAGGTGCCAAACCTCCCCGTCGATGTGGACTCTTGGGGGAGATCAGCCTGTTATCCCCAGGGTAGCTTTTATCCGTTGAGCGACGGCAATCCCATTCTCTACCGCCGGATCACTAAGCCCGACTTTCGTCCCTGCTCGAATTGTCTTTCTCGCAGTTAGGCTACCTTCTGCCTTTGCACTCTTACGCGCGATTTCCTTCCGCGCTGAGGTAACCTTTGGACGCCTCCGTTACTCTTTGGGAGGCGACCGCCCCAGTCAAACTGCCCGCCTGTCAGTGTCCATATGCCGGCTTACGGCTCCTATGTTAGAATTTCGGTAATATCAGGGTGGTATCCCAACGTCGGCTCCAGATAGGCTTGCGCCCATCTTTCTCCGCCTCCCACCTATCCTGTACAGATATTACTAAAATTCAGTGACAAGCTGCAGTAAAGCTCCATGGGGTCTTTCTGTCCTGTCGCGGGTAACTCGCATCTTCACGAGTACTACAATTTCACCGGGTCCCCCATCAAGACAGCGCCCAAGTCGTTACGCCTTTCGTGCAGGTCGGAACTTACCCGACAAGGAATTTCGCTACCTTAGGACCGTTATAGTTACGGCCGCCGTTTACTGGGGCTTAAGTTCAGAGCTTTGGATTTCCTCCTGACCCTTCCCCTTAACCTTCCAGCACCGGGCAGGCGTCAGCTCCTATACTTCGTCTTTCGACTTAGCAGAAACCTGTGTTTTTGGTAAACAGTCGCTTGGGCCTCTTCTCTGCGGCCTTTCGGCACTCCTTCTCCCGAAGTTACGGAGTCTTTTTGCCGAGTTCCTTAATGAGGGTTCTCCCGCTCGTCTTTGGATTCTCTCCTCGCCTACCTGTGTCGGTTTCTGGTACGGGCACCTCTATCCTCGATAGCAACTTTTCTTGGCAGCCCCTTCGAAACTTCGCCTTTCGGCTCCCCTTCACAGCTCTTATGAGCTTTGGTACTTCACTCAAAGCTCTCTTCGTCGCTGCTTGGACGTGCTCTACCAACCGCACGCTTTTCTTATCTCGCTGCGTCCTTGCTTCTCTTATGACGGATTTCGGTGGTACCGGATTTATTACCGGTTGTCCATCGCCTACGCTTTCGCCTCGGCTTAGGTCCCGACTTACCCTGGGCGGATTATCCTTCCCCAGGAAACCTTAGGCTTTCGACGGTAAGGTTTCTCGCCTTACTCTCGTTACTTATACCGGCATTCTCTCTACTGTACTGTCCAGATTCGCTTCCGCTTATCCTTCGCCCTGTACAGTACGCTCCCCTACCATTCATACAGAATCCGTAGCTTCGGTGGCATGTTTTAGCCCCGTTTATTTTCGGCGCGGGATTTCTCGACCAGTGAGCTATTACGCACTCTTTGAATGTATGGCTGCTTCTAAGCCAACATCCTGGTTGTCTTGGAAATCCTACTTCCTTTTCCACTTAACATGCTCTTTGGGACCTTAGCTGTCGGTCTGGGCTGTTTCCCTTTTGACCACGGATCTTATCACTCGTAGTCTGACTCCCAGGGTTCTCAATATGGCATTCGGAGTTTGATAGGGTTCGGTAACCTTTTTGGCCCCTAGTCCATTCAGTGCTCTACCTCCATATTTTCACCCCTGAGGCTAGCCCTAAAGCTATTTCGGGGAGAACCAGCTATCTCCGAGCTCGATTGGAATTTCTCCGCTACCCACAATTCATCCCATGACTTTTCAACGTCAACGTGGTTCGGGCCTCCACCAGATCTTACTCCGGCTTCACCCTGATCATGGGTAGGTCGCACGGTTTCGGGTCTATGATATGCAACTTTCGCCCTCTTAAGACTCGCTTTCGCTTCGGCTCCGCTTTCGCTTAACCTCGCTGCATATCTATAACTCGCCGGTCCGTTCTACAAAAAGTACGTGGTCGTCCGGCTCTCAACTGGACACGCTAGTTCTTTTTTTCTTCTCTCTAACATGTTCAGTTGAGTGCCGGACTTCCACTGCTTGTGGACATATGGTTTCAGGTTCTCTTTCACTCCCCTCCCGGGGTTCTTTTCACCTTTCCCTCACGGTACTTTGCGCTATCGGTCACTTAGGAGTATTTAGCCTTGGGAGATGGTCCTCCCGTCTTCCCACCGGGTTGCCTATCCTGTGGTACTCTGGATCCCACTCGGTATATTTTCGCTTACGCCTACAGGGCTTTCACCTTCTTTGGCCTGCCTTCCCAGGTCTGTTCGGCTTCGCTCTTTATACCTTCTCGTGGTCCTAAACCCCATCACCTGCGGTGATGGTTTGGGCTCTTTCCTTTTCGCTCGCCGCTACTTAGGAAATCGACACTACCTTCCCAGCGGAGTCTCTCCGCTGGGAGGCCCTGTTTTCTTTCTTCTCCTCGCGCTACTTAGATGTTTCAGTTCACGCGGTTTCCCCTCCCATGGCTATGTGTTCACCATGGGATGCTTAAGTATTACCTTAAGCGGGTTTCCCCATTCGGAAATCTCCGGATCTACGTCTGCTTGCGACTCCCCGGAGCGTTTCGCCGCTCGCTGCGTCCTTCTTCGGCTCTAAGTGCCTGGGCATCCACCATACGCCCTTTGTAACTTGACCTCTTTTGGTTTCTTGTAACTCGTTTTTCTCGTTACCCTTTTTTCAGCATTGTGCAGTTTTCAAGGTTCACTTTGAGGTTTAACCCTCAAAACTGAACAGTGAGATATGCTCATTGTAATTATTATCGTTCGACAAATTGTGCTTTCTATATACTTTAGGCTCCTTGCGCTTGTTCGGCTAACGCCGTCTATGCGTTGTGACGGCTTTCGCTTTCGCTCATACGCCTCACTGCGCTTCACTCGCCTAGTATATTACGAAAGCGCAATTAATCGTCTCTCTCTTAATAATTACAATTCGCTTTTTTACTTATTGTAGGATTTGCTCCTTAGAAAGGAGGTGATCCAGCCGCACCTTCCGATACGGCTACCTTGTTACGACTTCACCCCAATCATTTACCCCACCTTCGGCAGCTCCTCCCTTTCGGTTAGGTCACTGACTTCGGGTGTTGTAAACTCTCGTGGTGTGACGGGCGGTGTGTACAAGGCCCGGGAACGTATTCACCGCGGCATGCTGATCCGCGATTACTAGCAACTCCGTCTTCATGCAGGCGGGTTGCAGCCTGCAATCTGAACTGGGACCTGTTTTCTGGGATTCGCTCCGGATCGCTCCTTCGCTGCCCTCTGTTCAGGCCATTGTAGCACGTGTGTAGCCCAGGGCATAAAGGGCATGATGATTTGACGTCATCCCCGCCTTCCTCCGTGTTATCCACGGCAGTCTCGGTAGAGTCCCCGTCTTTACGCTGGTAACTACCAACAGGGGTTGCGCTCGTTGCGGGACTTAACCCAACATCTCACGACACGAGCTGACGACAACCATGCACCACCTGTCTCACAGCTCCTCTTACGAGGCACTCAAGTATTTCTACTCGATTCTGTGGATGTCAAGCCCTGGTAAGGTTCTTCGCGTTGCTTCGAATTAAACCACATGCTCCGCTGCTTGTGCGGGCCCCCGTCAATTCCTTTGAGTTTCAACCTTGCGGCCGTACTCCCCAGGCGGGATACTTATTGCGTTAACTCCGGCACGGATTATACTAACCCACACCTAGTATCCATCGTTTACGGCGTGGACTACCAGGGTATCTAATCCTGTTTGCTCCCCACGCTTTCGCACCTCAGCGTCAGTTCAAGTCCAGAGAGCCGCTTTCGCCACTGGTATTCTTCCTGATCTCTACGCATTTCACCGCTACACCAGGAATTCCGCTCTCCTCTCCTTGACTCAAGCTATTTAGTTTCAGATGCATACCCTCGGTTGAGCCCAGGTTTTTCACATCTGACTTTTATAGCCGCCTACGTGCTCTTTACGCCCAGTAATTCCGGACAACGCTCGCCCCCTACGTATTACCGCGGCTGCTGGCACGTAGTTAGCCGGGGCTTTCGTATGGTACCGTCATTTCTTTCTTCCCATACTATTGAGCTTTACGACCCGAAGGCCTTCTTCACTCACGCGGCGTCGCTGTGTCAGGGTTTCCCCCATTGCACAATATTCCCCACTGCTGCCTCCCGTAGGAGTCTGGACCGTGTCTCAGTTCCAGTGTGGCCGTTCACCCTCTCAGGCCGGCTACCCATCGTCGCCTTGGTGGGCCGTTACCCTCACCAACTAGCTAATGGGACGCGGACTCCTCCTATAGCGGATTCTCTCCTTTCTTCGAAAAGCGATGCCGCTTCTCGACATTATCCGGTATTAGCACCCCTTTCGAGGTGTTATCCCAGTCTACAGGGTAGATTGTCCACGCGTTACTCACCCGTCCGCCGCTAAGTTCGTACCGTAGTACTCCCTTCGCTCGACTTGCATGTGTTAGGCACGCCGCCAGCGTTCGTCCTGAGCCAGGATCAAACTCTCATGTTTATATCCTTTTACTCTTCTTACTCTTACTGGCTTTATCTCACTGTTCGGTTTTCAAGGTCCAACCTCGCGTCAAGCGACATTGTCTATATTACCACATTTATTTCTCTCTGTCAACATTCTTTTCGCTGGTTTGTTTTGGTAATATTGTTTGCCAATCTTTAATGCTTATATCAACTAATTTGCGTATATAACTATATCACATTTTAAATATATATTGCAACATGTTTATCACTCTTTTATAGGTCAATAATCAATTTTATGTTTGATTATCTTATAATTGCTTGTTTTTTTCTCGTTTTATGTTAATTTTATGTAAAATTTTCGAGGCATCATCAGATGCCTCTTACAATTATTTTTTATTTGATAGTATATTTTGAACTTGCTGTGTTGCCTGTTGCTGTTGATTTAGCTTGTTATTTGAATTTATATAGTTTAACCTGTTATTAAGCATGTTGACATGCCTTTGCATATCTTGTTGCATTTGCTGAAACATCTGTTTCGCTGCTGGATCATCTGTTGCACTGGCAAACTGAGCGTAAGTACCAAGTGCCGACTGTGCTGCAGCAACAGCTTTTTCAATATCACTTTTTACAGTCATCTTTATAACCTCCTTAAAAAGTATTACCTCTTATATTATTTCAATTTAGGAGGCTATTTACACTTATAATTATTTGAAATTTTTACTACACAATATATTGCAATACAATAAGCAAAATCACTCCTGGTATCCCCAAAAATCCGACAATCAGCGCAGTTATCGGATTTATACCAACGTATATCCCAAATGATTTGCCGGCCATATTTATAAAAAACAAAACTAATGCTCCTATTATACCATTTAATATAAGCCTTAATAAAAATTTTCTCGGCACAACTAATAGCCAACCTAATATGTACAATAAAAAGAGCCCAACAACGTATGCTATGATTATATTATATTCAATGCTTAAATTCATAAAAATTCCCCCTTAATACATCCTATGATTATTATATTAAGAGGGGGACAAATTATGATATAAGTGAACTGAAATTGTCAAAATTAACTCCGTTTTCTTTAGCTTTTTTCAATAAATATGTGTATTTTTTTCTAAGAGATTCAAGATTGTATATTGCCTGATCTATCAAGTCTGGATCTGTGACGTTTTGAAAATATATTTCTGCATCCTTAAGTTGCCTCATCGTATTTTGTACTTCATTTATCAAAACATCATTTTCGTTATTTTTTTCTTCTTTTGTAGCAGAAATTTCCTTAAAAATGTTATATAGTGAGCCCATGAAATACCTCCTCATCCATATTGTTGACAGCAATATGGATGAGTATACCTATAATTCAACTTCTTTTATTATTTCAAGAGATCCTCCATCTATTTTATTTAATTTGACAAGTTTATAGATGATATTAACAGCTTCAATATGGGACATGCCGGCTCTATACGGCCTATCTTCTGTCAGAGCTTGGTACATATCGCATACCGCCATAAGCCTTGAAATTTCATCAAGGTCTTCTCCAGTAAGTCCTTCAGGATATCCAGAACCATCTAATTTTTCATGATGATTTGCAGCCCACTCTGCTATATCATCAATGCCACCTATTTCCATTAATATTTTCTTAGTATAATATGTATGGGATTTTATTATCATAAATTCTTCTTCGGTTAATTTATCTGGTTTATCTAGTATTTCATTTGGGATAGCCAACTTCCCTAAGTCATGCAAAAGTCCAGCAATTCTTACCTTTTTTGCCGTCATCTCGTCATACCCCGATATCAAAGCTGCTTTATATGCAACTTCTGATATGCCTTTTGAATGCTTGTAAGTAAAGTGGCTTTTGTTATCAATTATATTCGAAAATACCCGTGCAATTTTGCTTAGATCATCTATGTCAACTATCATTGTTTCATTAGATATATAAGGTCTTAAAACATCAAACGTGTCATAATGTTCATAGTCGAGCCAGAACTTTTCCTGTTTCATTAGATCTTTTAATGCGTTTACAATTATTGGGTTGAACGATTTCCCTGATTCATCATTTAACCATTTTTCTATATGTTTTCTTGTCTCGTATTCATTCATTTTCACAGACACTGTATTGTATTTCACATCAAACTGATCTGCCAAATATATTATCTGAGCTTCAAATGGTATAGAATCTCCATTAATATGAAAATATCCGCTTCCATCCCAGTTTTCATGATGATACTTTATGATCTCACAAAATTCATGTCCTCTCGGCATATCTTTTACCATATCGCTTCCTCGCAATGAATGCATCCATGTGTTATTTGAAATAAAATCTTCATATACGTCGCTTTTGCCTATGTCATGAAGAAAAGCAGAATAAAATATTTTATACTCTTCATCTCTTTTTACATTTAAATTTCTTGTCAATCTTATGGCAACATATGCAACTTTGCGAGCATGCCCAAAATTTCTTCTCTCAAGGATGTCAAGTGATAGCGATAGCGCTGACAGTAATTTAAAATAATCTAATAACAAAAGAACCCTCCCTTCTCGTATCATCAATATTATAATACAATATTTAAAATAGATTTCCAATATAATATCCTAAATAAGCTCCGATAAGACCAACAATGACGGTGGAAGCAGAGTACAAAAAAGCGTGTACATAGTGCTTTTGGCGAAGAAGGTATATTGTTTCATGTGAAAAGGTAGAATAAGTGGTAAATGCTCCTATAAATCCTGTCATAATAAACAATCTAACATCATTATCAAAAAAATGTACAATCTTAGGGTTTGACAAAACATTCAAGAGAAATGCACCTAATACATTGATTACAAATGTTTCAATAGGCACAATAAATTCTCTGTTTTCCTTAATATGCCTAGATATCTCATACCTTAAAATTGCACCGAAAACTCCTCCAAGACCTACTAACAAAATATTTGACATCAATTTTCTTCACGTCCTTGTAATATTTTTGCTGTTTTATCTCCCAATTCAAACCCTATAAATGACATGATAAATCCAACCAATATCGACAGCAATACATATATCAAAGCTACTGCAATTCTTCCATTTCTTAATAAATCCATGGTTTCTTTAGTGAATGTTGAAAATGTAGTAAAGGCACCGATGAACCCAGTCGTAATTGCCAATCTAATATTAAAATTAACCTTAAATTCTTCAAGTGTCAAATTCGATATATAGCTTAATAAAAATGATCCAAAAATATTTATAAAGAAAGTCTCAATCGGAAATACAGTATGCAATATACTTTGATAATAGCTCGAAACTATATATCTCAAAATCGCACCGAAAAAACCGCCAATTCCTATATAGATGTATTCCATGAAAATTGCCCTCCATTTTCATAAGATAGTAATAAATAAGCTCCTATTGAGTTAGTATACCCAATAGGAGCCATCAGCTTCGACGCATTTAAAGGTGAGCTCCATCACCTTACAACAACAATTATATCACAGATTTGTTTTCAAAGTAAATATTTCATAATGATATACATTATATTTTGCCTAATTTTTTATATAACTTCACTTTCTATTGTATTAACATGTCTAATATCCTCTTCATTTCCGTTATACAACACCTTGAAGAGACTTTCTATTATACACATTTTTTTGTTTTCTAAACTTTCTATAAACCTGTTTATATCATTATCAAAAAGCTTGAAAACTGCTGCATAAGTACTGCCATCATAAACAGACTCATTAAATGAAGCACCATTATCAGTAAAAATTTTTAAAATATTTTTTATATTGCACTTGTAAGATGGTTTAAATCTTATATAAAATACATCTGTAAAACTACCGTTAAAAGCTGAAATATGTTTTGCCGTATGATTTGCTTTAATGCCGTAATTCAATAGTATATCAATTAAATCTGCAACAACTGAATCCCCTGTAGGCATTTGTCCTGCACCTTTTCCAATAAAAATAAATTCTTTAAAATGATCTCCTCTCAGTATAACAGCATTGTTTACATTACCAACACTTGCTAAAATATTGTTAGCTTCTATTAGTATAGGCTCTACACTCGCATAGACATTTCCCTTCTCGTATTTAGCCCATGCAAATGGTTTAATTTTATATCCCCATTTTCCAGCATAATATATATATCGTCATACTTTATTTCATTTATACCATATCTCATTATTGAATTAACAGAAACATCAACATCAAATGCTTTTTTTATGAGAATCACAAGCTTATACAGAGCATCGAATCCTTTTATATCGTAATCCGGATTGCTTTTCCGCATACCCTCGCTTTTGAGCGGCTGCAAGTGCCTCATCATATTTCATTCCCTTTTCTATTATCTGTGTCAATATGTAGTTTGTCGTACCGTTTATTATTCCTCCAACAAAATTTATTTCATCGGTTATTTTGAGTCTTTCAATCTGATGTATAACAGGTATTGCTCCAGCAACACTTGCCTCAAATTTTAAAAATACGCCGTTTTCCTCTGCCATTTTTCTTAGCTCGTCTCCATATTTTGCTATTAATTCTTTGTTTGCAGTAATAACATGCTTCTTAGAAATTAACGCCTTTTTCACGTAATCGTAAGCAGGATCAATTCCTCCCATTACTTCAATTATTGCACTTATTTCGCTATCACACAAGATTTCGTTAGCATCAGTTGTTAGTATTTCATCTATACCATTAACATTTCTCGGTTTATCAGGATGCTTCACAAGTATTTTTTTTATTTCAGGATAAAATCCCGTTTTTTGTTTTATATGCTGTTTTCTTGATGTAACTATTTTATAGACTCCGCTCCCTACTGTTCCAAACCCCAACAAACCAATCTTAAATTCCATGTGACATACCTCCTAAAAATTTTTGGCCCTCTTCAATGAGAAGAGGGCCAAAATACGCCGCTCCTCTCATCTCTCAGGTTTTTTCCTGCAGGATTTGGCACCAAACGCATATAAATGCCGGTTGCCGGGTTTCATCGGGCCAGTCCCTCCACCACTCTTGATAAGAGGCTTTCAATATTCTCTTTTAAATTTATTAATGAATATATTATCACTTTATACTATTATAGTCAAGCATTCTTTTAATTCTGGTACTTTGTATTTTAAAATTCTCCTTGTAAGTTGATTAAAAAAGCGTTCAGCAATATTCCTTAATTATTATTTCCTTGATTCTGAACAAAAAATCATGGCTTGAAGGAGCCTTTTCTTTCCCTCTGACCATGATTCTATGATACAACTTTATTTTCTTTGACACAACTTTTTTTACTTTGATACGAATTTATTTTTGTTTAACAATAATTACAAGAAATTTACATTTCCCTTCTACCTTCCAATGCCCTCGATAAAGTAACAGAATCAGTATATTCGAGGTCACCACCAACAGGTACACCATGTGCTATCCTCGTCACTTTTATGCCAAAAGGTTTTATAAGTTTTGCAATGTACATAGCAGTCGCTTCGCCTTCTATATCGGGATTTGTCGCTAATATAATCTCCTTTATGTCGTTATTATTAATCCTTTCTAGCAATTCTTTTATCTTTATATCTTCTGGTCCTATACCGTCCATGGGTGATATTACACCATGCAGCACATGGTATAAACCACGATACTCCCTTGTTTTCTCCATAGCTACTACATCTTTCGGATCAGATACCACACAAATAGTAGATGAATCTCTGGTTTCATCGCTACAGATATTGCATAAATCGCTATCAGTGAAATTATAACACTTGTTGCAGTATTTCAAATTGTTTTTTGCCTCCAATATAGCATTAGATAAATTAATAACGTCATCTTTCGGCATATCCAAGATGTAAAATGCAAGTCTCTGTGCTGTTTTTCGTCCAATACCTGGAAGTCTTGATAATTCATCTATCAGCCTTGACAATGACCTCGAATAAACATTCATCAATTAATTCACCTCAAAATAAGCCTGGTATATTAAAACCTCCTGTAATTTTTCCCATTTCCTCTGCAATCATGCGTTCAGCACTTCTTAAAGCCTGATTTACTGCTGCTAAGACTAGGTCTTCCAGCATCTCCACATCGTCCTTATCAACAACGGCAGGATCAATCTTTATACTGATCAACTCTTTTCTTCCATTAGCTACCACTTTTACAGCTCCACCGCCTGCAGACTCTTCAACCGTCTTGTTTTCAAGCTCTTCCTGCATTTTCTTCATTTGCTCTTGCATCTGCTGTGCTTGTTTTATCATGTTATTCATGTTAAAACCGCCAGGAAATCCTCCTTTTGCCATCCACAATACCTCCTATTAATATTTTACTACTCTCTTCCTATTTATATGCTGATTTTGGCTGGGTAGTGATAAATTAATCTATAATTTCTACATCGCCAAAATATTTTTTTACTGCTTCAATCAACTCGTCATTTTCATTTTTTTTGACTACCACGTTCACTATATAATCTATTCCAGTCAATTTCTTAATAACATCTTTAATATAATCTTTATTTTCAACTTTATTCAGTTCATCTTTGTAGAATTCATGCTCCTTTGGATATTCTATCATAAAATTACCGTCTTTCAAATACGGTTTGCCTAAGCTCAAAAAAGAAAAAATCATCGGCCTATCTTTTTTTATTATATTCAGTGCTTTATTAAAGACTTCATTTGCATCGATTTTACCGCTTTTATCTGCACTTTCAGTAATTTCTATGTGCTCTTTTTTTATTTCATCTGCAGCAACTTTATCATTTTGAACACCCTTTTCGGATTTTACCACATCTTTTTTAGATATAATACCAGCATCATTTTCCCCATTAAATGCTACTTTAACGTTATTCAATCTATTTTCAAGTTTCTTAATCCTATCTAAAATGCTGTCTATATCAGGTGATATTTCAGGATTCATAAGCTTCAATACTGTTATTTCAAATAATATTCTTGGTGATTGCGCGTATCTAATTTTTCCTTGTAAATCGATCAACTTTTCTATAGCGTTAGACAAAAACGACATATCAAATTCCGACGCCTTCAATATTTTATCATTTATCTCTGTTTCTAGTATTTCTTCAGACTCTGTACCGCATGTTTTGTAAATAACAATGTCCCTCAAAAATGACAACATCGCTTTGATCAAGTTGCTTACATCTATGCCATAAAGCATCAATTTATCTATCTGGTTTATGACTTCCTTTGCGTTTCTATCATTTATTCTTTTTACAAGAGTATATAATGTATCATCATTTACAGTACCAAGAATGTCACATACATCATCATACGTTAAAACATCATTGTATGACACACACTGTTCAAGTATGCTTATAGCATCTCTCATAGAGCCATTTCCATGCCGGGCAATCATCGCAATAGCTCTATTCTCTATGTTTATATTGCTGTCTTTGGCAATTTTCCCTATATTTTGTGAAATAACCTTTGATGGTATCCTTTTAAAATCAAATCTCTGACACCTTGACAAAATAGTAGCCGGTATCTTATTTGGCTCTGTAGTTGCCAATATAAATATAGCATGTGATGGCGGCTCCTCCAACGTTTTTAAAAGCGCATTAAAAGCACTTCCTGACAGCATGTGAACCTCATCGATAATATACACTTTGTACTTACATATTGATGGTGCATATATTATATTGTCCCTCAATTCTCTTACATCATCAACGCTGTTATTTGATGCTGCATCTATCTCTATTATATCTATAAGGGAATTGTTGTTTGCAGATTCACATATTTGGCATCTATTGCAAGGCTCACCTTCTACACTGTTAGGACAATTGACTGCTTTTGCGAAAATCTTAGCAACACTGGTTTTACCTGTACCTCTAGTCCCACAAAAAAGATAAGCGTGTCCTATTCTTCCTGTCTTTATCTGATTTTTTAACGTTCTAACAATATGATTCTGCCCTAAAACCTCACTAAAATTTCGAGGTCTGTATTTCCTGTATAACGACTGATACATAAAAAACACCTCATTTACTTAATTGTAACAAAAAAAAGGATACTTTTCTATATCCTTTTTAGTTAGCTATCTCAATTTCTCTTTTGATTCTCTCAATCTTTTTTCTGTCTCTCATGTATATAGATATTACACTATCTACCACCCGCGGATTGAATTGTGTCCCTTTATACTTTAATAATTCATTTACGGCTTCGTCAAAAGGCATCCCTTTTCTGTATGATCTATCAGATGTCATTGCATCAAATGAATCTGCAACACACAGTATCGCAGCAATCAATGGTATGTTATCATCATCAAGCCCAAAGGGATAGCCTTTTCCGTCGTACCTTTCATGGTGCTTCTCGATTCCATCTATTATATCTTTCGAAAGCCCTATAGGCTCCAAAATTTTCCTCGATATGCTAGGATGCTGTTTAATCTTATCATACTCTTCTTTTGTAAGTTTTCCAGGTTTTGTGAGTATTTTATCTGATATTCCAATTTTACCTATATCATGTAATATGCCAGCAATTTTTAACTTCTCTATTTCATCTTTTGGAAGCCCCATACTTTCGCCTATAATTGCTGCATATTTTGAAACTCTCAAAGAGTGTCCCTTAGTATATCTGTCTTTTGCTTCAACCGCATACGCCAGCGCATCAATTGCCCTTAGATACCAATTTCTTAGATTATCGTAGAGATTGGCATTTTCTATAGCAATAGATACGCTATCAGCAACAGATCGCAATAAGCTTATATCATTTGCTAATCTTGATGTCGTTAATATGTTTAATGTTCCTACAGCCTTGTCTTTCGATATTAGCGGAACAGAAATTATATTCTTGACATTTAGCTGTTTAAGCCTTTTTAACAAAACGTAATCTGCTGGAAATTTATTCGCATCTAAAATCGTAATTTCCTTTGATACAAGAAGCTTAACATTTTCATCACTTGTTAAAGATAGCTCTTTTAAAAGAGGCATATCTTTTAACTCCCCTGCTGCCACCATAAGCTCCAATTTTCCTGATTCATTGACAGTTCTTATGGTACACAATGGAGAAGACAGTATTGTTGATATTTTTTCTGCTATAGAATAAAGTATATCATGGGGCTCTAAATTTTTAGTCAACAATTGTGTCACATTTCCTATAGCAAGAATCTGCCTATTTCTCTCCAGTATCTCCTTTTTTGCATTGCAATAATCTGTTATATCTCTAGACAATCCTTGAATTCCCAGCAATTCATCTTCACTATTTTTCACTAGCTTGACTCTAGTCTCAGTCAAAATTGTTGAGCCGTCTCTTTTTTTGAATTTTATTTCTGACATATTTATTTTTCCGGTCATTAAATCTTCCATTAATTTTTTATCATCATCAATGTATTCAAAAATTTTTTTACCTATCATTTCATCAGGTAAATAATCTAAAAATTTTAAAGATCTGTTATTTATGAATTCTACATTGTACTCTTTGTCGGTAAACCAAAGAATATCCGACATATTATCCACCAATGTTCTATACCTTGATTCTGATGCTTCAAGTTCATTTGTAACAGCCTCCATCTGCTCATATGACGCTTCAAGTTCCATATACAGGTCTTGCAATTCATTATTCTTTTTAATTAACTCCTGAGATTCTTTTTTTAGTTCTTCATAATTCGACTTTAACTTAGAAGACATTTTATTAAAATTTTTTGATAACTCTGCAAATTCTTCTGTTACATCTATATCAATATTATAATCGTATTCACCATTTGTAATTCTTTTAACACATTCATTTAATTTTTCCAGAGGATATGACATGTATTTAGATTCTCTCATTGCTATAAAAACTGAAATAAGCAAAATTAAAATAGATGTAAATATGTTATTTCCAATCCCTTTTATAATGTGTACAAATGAAAGAAGGTACACAAAAACCGAAACTCCAAATATTATTGCAAACAATCGGCTGCGATAACTTTTAAACATAAATACCTCCCTCTATAATCTTTGATTTTCTTTTAATATCTCACTCATTCTCAAATTTTCATGATCTTCAAAGGAGCCCTCATGTATATTAATGCTATTTATTCATTAATTTTACATATGATAGGTATCCCAAATAAGCTTCTGTTGTTTTTCCATATTTTGGCCTATGAATTCCACTTAAGCTCATGTGGCATACCCTCCCATGTCTCACAGGATCTTTGTCCTTAATTCCTTCGTTCTGCCTTACATGAGGTGGATGTCAGTTATGCTCCCTTGCTGGGTCTTAAGCCCTTATGGTGAAATTACCAACCTGACAATTCCGGCTCTCTTTGTCAATCTTCGAATTTTTAAATTGAGTTTTAAATCTTTATTTGCTTTATTTTTAGCACCGCTTAATTATCCAAACCATCGCAGGAGCGAGGCTGTCAAGGGTCAGCTTTGTGAAGTGAAACGCAGCAAAGCTGAGACGTGGTCCTTGCCCTTGACTGACGAGGGACTGCGGTGTATCATCACCACAGCGGTGCAATTTATGCAGCATTCCTAATCTCTGGTCTTTTTATATCTCTTAACATCTTATTTCCGTTGTATTTTACTCCTTTTTTCAGTATGACAAAAAATACTCTGATTAGCTTGCAGCATAAAACTATCATTGACTGTTTCTTTTTAAGCGGGTTTTCTTTTCTTGTGGTGTAGTATTTGTGTAATTCCTGAAATTCTTTATTGTTTGCAAGTATTGGCATTATCATTTTGTATAGAGCACTTCTTAGCCTCCTTCTTCCTCTTTTGCTTATGGTGGTTTGCCCTTTATGCTGTCCTGAACTATTCTCTACCAGATTGTAACCCGCAAGCTTCTGTATTTGTTTTGGATGCTCATATCTTGTTATATCGCCAACTTCAGCAATAAATATTGCTGCTGTTATTACTCCTACACCTTTTATACTTAGCATTTCATTAGCACCAGGTACTTGCATGAAAAGTTCTTCTATTTTGCTTTCTATTTTTTTTAACTGTTTTACAAGCATTTCGTACTGTTCAAGTATAATTTTTATCTCTATCTCTGCCATCTCAATGCCATCTCTTTTACCAACACTTTGACTGGCAGCTTCTATAAGCTTTAAAACCCTCTTTGCACCTACAGCACGATTAATTTCCTTTTTCCAAGCTGCAAGTATTTCCTCAGCTCCAATACCTAATATCTTTGCAGGCGTTGGAAATTCTTTTAACGTTATCAGTGCTGCTTTCCCTTCCCAATCTGCAAAAACTTTATTAAACTCAGGAAAGTATATATCAAGCCATCTTGCAACTCGGTTCTTTATCTTGTTTAAATCCTTTGTAAGCATCTCTCTTATGTCCACTGCAATTCTAAGTTCGCTGTATATACCCTCAGGTATATTAGGTTCAACATATCTTCCATCTTTAACTAGCATTGCAATTGTCTTAGGGTCTTTCCTGTCATTTTTAGTTGGCGAGTTATCATCAAATTCCTTACTTCTCTTTACATGGAATGGATTTACCAGTACCACCTTATGGTTCTTATCTCTAAGAAACTGTGCAAAGCAGAGCCAATAATGGCCTGTTGGTTCCATGCCAACCATCAGATGCTCTTTGTTGCTTTTATTCATAATATCTGCAGCCCATTTTAAAAATCTTTTCATTCCATCAATGTCATTGCTAAATTCAATACGCTTACCGTATTCTATTCCTCTGAAATCGAAAGCTCTAGCGTGATGTATCTCTTTAGCAATGTCTACACCTACAATTAATGTCTTTTCTGTTATTTGCAATATCTTTAAATTTTGGTTATACTTCATATTAGGTACCTCCTTGTTATTTGAGAGTCGTGTTCATGAACAATCGACATCTTGTATTTTATCAGGAGGTACTTTTTATTTCAAATCTTATATTTCTTTATTACAGGAATGCTCCCTAAGCAGTTAAAATCACTATTAATATTTTCGACAATATAAAAAAAACTTTACACAAATTTTAAATATCAGAATATTTTTTGTGTATTATACTTTACTAATAAGTATTAAATTTTTTTAATAATCAAAGGTAATAATAAAAGGCCGCACACCCGACTCTGTCATGTTACCATAAGCGTTACATAAGCAGTTAACTCCATTCAAGCACTCCCCCGGCACATGAAAGTATTTGCTTACCGTTGCTTCCTTCCGGACCTGGCGGGGTTCACAAATTTCCATTGCGGAGGACTTGAATATCATAATCACTTACTTACGCCAGCCTTACAGTAATCATGCCTCGGCTCGGGAATTCGACCCTGCTATAGCGGATTGCAGGTTACAGGGCACCGCTACCTCCCCATCTAGTACGGCCATGTAAGTCATTTATTAACTTACGACATTATTTTGCGCAATACAAAGTTTATTATACATCGTCTATATGTAAAAATCAACATTTTGATTGAGATTTTTAATGGATGTTATGGATTAAGATGGGATATGTGTTTTATGGCGGAGAGAGAGGGATTCGAACCCTCGGTACCCATTTTGTGGGTACACACGATTTCCAGTCGTGCGCCTTAGACCAGCTCAGCCATCTCTCCATGATATTTTCATGGCGGAGAGAGTGAGATTCGAACTCACGAGGCGGAAATCCGCCCACTCGCTTTCGAGGCGAGCGCTTTCGACCACTCAGCCATCTCTCCGGATTTGCCTTAGTCTACTAAAGAAATCACTTATTAATTTTTTACAGTCATCTTCCATAATACCAAAATATACGTCAACTTTCTTATTTAAAAAATCATACACAGTGCCTGCAGCACCGCTATCATGACTCTCAGCACCTATATACACTCTTTTTATCCTAGATTCAATTATAGCACCTGCACACATAGGACATGGCTCTAATGTTACATACAGCGATGCGTCATTGAGTCTCCAGTCTCCAATATTTTTGCAAGCATCTTTTATTGCATTGATTTCAGCGTGCTGCGTTGCATCTTTTTCAGTTTCTTTTAAGTTATGCCCTTTTCCTATGATTATACCATCTTTAACGACAACTGCACCAACCGGCATCTCACCAAGTTTAAGACTTAACACAGCTTCATCAATAGCGCATTTCATATATTTATTGTACATCTCAATCACACATAAATGGTGCGCCCGAGAGGACTCGAACCTCCGGCACACGGTTTAGGAAACCGTTGCTCTATCCTGCTGAGCTACGGGCGCATGATTTATATTATATATAAAATTTGAATTTTGTCAATATCATTATACAATACGTGCTTAAATTAATCAAGATGGTTAGTCCAATCCATTTTTTAGATATGAGACTTATGCTTGCTTCAAAAAGCCTCAGAAATTCTTCTATGACCTTAAAAACCTCCTAATCAAAGTTTTCTACCAAAATAATATTATTGCTATATGATGCAAAATTAGCCACTTCACTGGTAAAACCACTTTTTGAAAATAAGATATAATATTTGTTTTGATAATCAAACAATGCACTTTTTTCTATTAAGTCGTTTAAAACAGCCATGTCTATCTTTTGATTTTGCCATTTGCACTCTCCAAATATTATATTATCATTATTGATAGCAACAATATCAATCTCTTCTTCACGTCTTTTATACGGATTGTTGCCCCACCATTTACCTATTTCTTCAAAAATAAACGGAAGCTTCTTATTCTTATTTAAAATTTTAAGATAATCTATACATATTTCTTCATACACTAATCCCAAAAAATTATTCATTGACGACTTAATTTTGTTTTCAATGACTTCATCAAGCAATCCCTGCTCTATCAATGTCTTGTTGTTAAAAACAAACCTGTACCAAAATCTGAAAAAATTATCTTTGATCTTATATATGCTTTTTCTACTTTTAGCTTTTAGTTCTACAGGGGTAACTTTTTCGAGTATTTTTAAGTCTATCAATGTAGAAATATATTTAGAGCACTTATCAGTATCAATACCTACTTTTGTAGATATTTCATTTAATTTGCTTCCACCTGTAGCTATTGCTTCTATAATTGAATTGTACAAAGCAGGTTCTCTAACTTCTTGTCTTAGCAATAATTTAGGTTCTTCATAGAGATATGATGATTTATCTAATATTTTAGTCTTAATATTTTCATATACTGTTATACAGCAAATTATTTCAATATAAAAAGTGATATAAAAAGCAAAATAATTTAACCTTATCCATTATATAAAGTTAATTAATTTTCATATTCATGTATAAGATTGGTTAATCTTGCCTACAATTATAGAAAAATAATGGGGCGGTAAAATTAATTACCACCCCAAGAAAGGTATCACAATGATAATTATAGCCTTTCCAGTTAAAAATATACATGAATATATCGAAAATGAATCATATTTGTACATAGATACACCATCTGGATGTCCTAATTGCAATTACAACGGTAAATTGTATAGGCACGGTTATTACTGCAGGGGTGTCTTTATTGACAATAATTGCATAGATATTACCATAGCAAGAGTTATTTGTCCTGTATGCCATAAGACACATGCTTTAATACCGGATTTCCTTGTGCCATATTTTATCTATCCTTTATCTGTTATTCTAACTTCTTTGAAAAAAATATTTATCGATGGACATGGCACTACATATGTTGCTGATGAAATCATTAAAGAGTTTAATTTGTCTTTTGTAAAAGAGCAAAATATCAGTTATTTCAAAATGAGATTTCTCTCGATTTTGAATTATGTTCACAGCTTTTTTGCTAATTTTCGAGAATACATTGAAACAATGAACAGTTTATCACCTAGAACTTTGATAAGCAATATTTGTAAATATACAAAAGAAAAGCTAAAGTTTAATTTACACTATTTTGATTTGATGAAAGTACATTTTTTCAAAAAAGTTTAAATTTAATTCTTGGTAGAATTTTTTTGCTTTTTTACAAAAGTCGTGTTTTTTTATCATAATTTACCGCTATTTTTGACTGTATAATTATTTTAATTCGATTAAAAATGTTTAATCTGAATTTGTCTATGTAAATTTATCTAATTCGCATTTTATCTCTCCACATAACCTTTGTGAATGTACCATCATTATCCAGTCAATAATACTGATAATTAAATCGAGGAGGTTTTTAGGCATGGATAATGATGTTAAACAAAAAATTGCTTACTTTAAATTTTCTTTGATAGCACCGCTTATCAATGAAAATTACACTCAGGAAACTGCAAAAGAATATATGGAGGTTATTACTTCTAAAGTTTATGATGTGCCTTCATTAGGTAAAAGAGAATTTTCTCCTAATACAATTAAGACATGGCTTTACTGTTACAGAAAATATGGATTTGAAGGTTTATATCCAAAAAGCAGATGCGACAAAGGTGCTTCGAGAGTTTTAACTGATGATGTTAAAGCCTATATTAAGAATCTAAAACTTGATAATCCAAGAAGATCAGCTAAATCAATCTATCAGGAACTTTTGGTTAAAAAGTTTATTGAGCTTGATAAAGTATCCTTATCTACAGTTCAAAGATATCTTCGAAAAACTAAAATATCTACATCAGCATTAAACACAAAAGACAGGAGATCTTTTGAAATGGAGTATCCTAATGACTGTTGGCAATCTGATATATCAATGGGTCCATACTTAATTATCAACGACAAGAAGATTAAAACATACCTTATTGCTTTTCTGGATGATTCATCAAGGTTAATAACACATGCAGAATTTTATGATACAGATAATGTCATATCACTTATTGATGCGTTCAAAAAAGCCGTTTCGAAAAGAGGTGTTCCTAAAAAGCTATTTGTTGATAACGGCAAAGTATTCCAAAGCGAACAATTGCATTTAATATGTGCATCATTGGGAACGTCTTTATGTTATGCTGAACCGTATTCGCCAGAATCAAAAGGAAAAATCGAAAGATTTTTCAGGACATTAAAAGATCAATGGATGTATGGATTTGATTGGCAGAAAATATCTTCCATAGACGAATTGAATGAGAACTTGAATAAATATATTGAAGGAATATATCATCAAACAGTACATTCATCAACAAATATGAAGCCTATAGAGAAATTCATTAAATACACAGACACGATGAAATTCATAAATTCTAAAGAAGATCTTGATAACATATTTCTCTATAGAGTCAAAAGGCGTGTAATTAAAGATGCGACAGTATCAATAGAAAAAATTAAATTTGAAGTACCAATGCAGTATATTGGGGATTATGTAAATATACGATATTATCCAAAATCACTTGATAAAGCATATATTTTTAGCGAAGACGGTAAACTCTTACAAACAATACATCCAGTAAACAAAATTGATAATTCTAAGATAAGAAGAAAAGAAATAGACTTTTCTTTGTAAATGAAGAAAGAAGGAAAAACAATGTTCAATGTATATTATGGATTAACATTTAATCCATTTTCTAAAGACTGTGATGTGAAATATCACTACAAATCACAGGATTATATACAAGCAATGAGCAGATTAGAATTTTTAAAAGATAAAAAAGGATTTGGGTTAATAACAGGAGATCCTGGATCTGGTAAGTCATATACACTAAAATGCTTTGTAACTTCTTTAAATCCTAATATGTACAAGGTTGTGTACATACCAATATCAACACTTACCGTTATGGATTTTTACAGGTATTTATCCGACGGCTTAGGATTAATACCGAAGCATAGAAAATGTGATATGTTTCGCCAGATACAGGATGTAATATTAAGTTATCATTCAAAAAACATAACTCCCGTTATCATCGTTGATGAGGCTCAGTTCATAAGCAACTCAATCCTTGATGATTTACGTATTATATTTAATTTTGACATGGACACAAAAAATTATGCATTACTTATATTATCTGGACAAACACAATTAATTATACAGTTGAATAGACAAGCACATGAAGCATTAAGGCAGCGAATAGTTTTAAATTATTCATTTAAGGGTTTAAACAAAGATGAAACAAAAGAATATATAACATCCAGATTAAAATGTGCAGGATGCAATGAAACAATATTTACTGATGACGCAATTGAATTAATATATTCAAGCACAAATGGATATTTGAGAAAAATTAATTTACTTGCAGAAATGTCAATGATATTAGGAGCTAAAGAAAGTCAAAAAACTATAAATGGTGAGCTAGTATTTAGAGCTCAAAGTGATATAAATATTACAGAATAATTGGATATATGAGTGTATCTTCTTCTCCGGAGGGGATAAGGAAATGCAGGGGTGCAACCTGAGCACTTCGGAGAGGGTTGGTGCCATAAAACAACTTTCTCCCGGTTCAATCCGGGGGAGAAGGTACATTCAAGATGGCATTTACCCAAAAAGCGTAAAACCTAAAGATGGATATACTTAAAGCTATATGTATATGATTTTAGAATAATATGATCTTATAGATTGTATAATGTGAATTTTTGAGTAAAAACAATGTTTAGTGATTGTTTAATCTTTATACTTTTTAGGATAAGTCAGCTTAATTAATCTCTATTTTTCAGGATGTAATATCTTGCTGTTTAACACCTATCCGCTTTTCTAATTTAGACATCAGTATGTCGTGGTTTACTCTGTCAAAGAACTTTTCTAAGTCTATATCTACTACCCATGTGCATCCTTCGTTTATATATGTTTCTGCGGCTATTACTGCGTCTTTTGCACTGCGTCTAGGTCTGAATCCATAGCTATTTTCCGAGAATGTATGGTCGTATATTCCGCTTAGTATTTGGGCTATTGCTTGTTGTATTAGTCTGTCTAGTACCGTAGGTATTCCTAGTAGTCTTGTTCCTCCATCTGGTTTTGGTATTTCTACTCTCAGCACTGGTTGTGGTTTATACTTTCCTTCCAGTAATTGTTGCTTTATGGTCAGCCAGTTTTCTTTGAGATACGGTAGAAGTTCATCTACTTCCATCCCATCGACTCCATGACTTCCTTTATTTGCAACTACTCGCTTGTATGCCTCTTTCATGTTTTCTCGGTCTAGTATCATTTCAAGCAGATTACTGGTGTATCTTTGTACATTGTTTCTTCTATCTTTTGACGCCGATGATATACTATGCACTTCCACTCTCTCTTGAAATTCCATTTCTTGATTGAGCGGATAGTCTCTTTGTTGAGTTGTCTGCAGTCTTTGCATATCTTTCGAGTTCATAAGATTTCCAAAACCTCCTAATGTTCGGTCCTTCCTTATCTATTCATGACTAGATAAGTACTATGACCTCTGCTGACTTCTCAAGGTTCAGCCATACATCACTGTATGGGTTGTCATTTCAGAGTTCACTTTAATGACTTGTCCTTGAGACCTCCCCGGGTAAGAGCGATAACCTTCATCTCATATATCTGCCAGATTTACTGTATGGGGTTCGGGTAGTGTTGGACTTCGTTTTGACTTGCAAACTCGTCCGCCCCAATTCAGCCTCTTATCTGGTTTTTGTTCATCAGACCGAGATTTTGCCTACCGCTTCCTTCAGATTCCACCTCACGATGGACACCCTTGCGGTTCAACTAGTGGTTCCCACTACCAAGCCCACAGCGGACTTTCACCGCCAAGTTATCGCCCATGCCGGGCGCACAATAGAAACTCCCTCCTAAAAAGGAGGGAAAAATTCATTTAAGCTTAATTACGTATTTTGTTCCTTTATTTTCGTATCAGTTTCGTCAGTTATCCAAGGTGCTCTACAAAATCCATCTTTGTGAGATGTAAGTTGACCTTTTGCTATTGCAAAAGCCTTTAAAGCGTCAACATCTACTTTCTCAGCCAAATTTTCAACTGACAATCTTAACCCTCCTTTCTATAAAAGACTTTTAGGTATTTACGAAACCCCATAATGCTCTAAAAAGCGGGGTTTCGTTTATATTTTCAAAGGATTTCCTCCACTTTTGTTGAATTATTATATAATACACTATATTAACAAATAGGAGGTATCCTTATGAAAACCAAGTTTAAACAATTATCTATCAGTGATGTCTTCACTGATATTGAATGTATTTTTGAAGAAAACAAGCCTAAGTTTATCGAATTATTTGATTCTTATATTGATTTTTCTGAAATTGTGCCTCAGTCTTTTTATGACCATTATTACAGTTATTATGACCTTCATAGAGTCTTCAGTCTCGAGTCTATGCTTTCTTCTTTGGTTATCCAAAAGATTCTTTCTATACCTACTATTCAATTACCTGTTCACATTCTTAACCTTTCTAAGGACCTTAGAGAACTTTGTGGGTTCTTTAAAAGAGTTCCTAATGTTTCTCAATTCTTTAGATTTAAATCTCTTTTCTTGCGTGATCTTGATGATTTTTTCCATAATCTTGTCAATATTACTCATCCTATTTGTGAGCAAATCAGCCCTACTCTCTCTAGAATTTAGTTGCTGATATTGCCGACATTGAACCATATGTCAGAGAGAATGACCCTAAATTATTTGATTCTTTTTTCCGTGAGGCTAAAAAATTCTCTAAGTCTAATCCTGACTTTAATGCTCACAGGTATGCCTGCAGTAAAATGCCTAAATTCACTTCTTCTAATCCTGATGCTAAATTCTGTTATATTAACGGTCACTATTGTCATGCTCACAAAACTGCTATTGTTACCAATGCTTTAGGTGTTGTTTGTCATGTTGATTTTTATGATGATAATTCTTTAAATCCTAATACGGCTAAATCTGCTCACGAATCTAAGTATCAGTATGATACTAAAAGTCTTATCCCTGTCATTGATAATTTCTTTTCTCTTCATCCTGGTTTCTCTCTTAAATATTTTTTGGGTGATTCGGATTTTGATGCTTCTGATAATTATAGATATCTTTTTAAGGAACATGGCATAATTCCTATTATCCCTCTAAATTACCGTAATTCAAAATATCTGCCTCAACCTGATGTTGCTTCTGATGGAATCCCTACTTGCCCTTATGACCCTTCTCTTAAAATGAAGTATGATGGTATAACTAGGGAGAAAGGCAGAGCTGCCAGGATTAAATGGCTATGTCCTATTCTAAAAAGGTTAAAATAGGTGATAAAACTACTTACATCCTTAAAAGGCACATTCCTTTTTAATATTTTAATAGCTTATACTACTGGTATAGTTCTCTTTTCTGCGAGACTAAAAGCGGAGCATGCTTGCATGTATAACTCATTATATTAAGTATATTTATAAAATGACTATCTACTATAAGAATAGCTAACCTATTATAAATAATTACAATTTTTGTGGCAATTTTTAATTAAAATGTTCTAAGTATAAAAATCAATAAAATTTATATAAAATTAATTAATTGATTTAACCCTATTATATGTTTTATATATAAGCGCTACAGTAATCTCTGCAATTCCACATAGTATAAAAATTACCTTTGCGCTAAATACATTTGTTAAAGCGCCACCTATTCCTAAGGATATTATCGATAAAGGATCGACTAATGAACCTAAAAATCCATAAACTTTGCCTCTATTATCGTCATTAGTATTTTCTTGTATTATCGTATCTGTAAGTGTTTCAAACACTACAAATATTATGCCTAAGAAGGTAAAAAGTATTGATGATAATAAAAATATTTTGCTGTTTGAAAATGCAATAAGAGTAATTCCATCAAAAAGCAGTACAGTCGTCATAATTGAAATATTATTAAATTTCTTTCCTATTGAATTTATCAATATACCTCCAATAACCCCTCCAACACCTGCTAACGAAAAAAGCATACCACTTCTTGCTGCAAGCAATTTCTCCCCACCTAGGTAGTTATTAACAAAAATATACACAAGTGGCGTTTGCATACTTATTATAAGCGTACTCAATAGATTAAGATTTATCACTTGTCTTATTACCATGCTGCCTTTGATAAATCCTATTCCTTGCTTTACTTCATTTGCCATATTGCTGATTGTTTTTGAAACATCATCAAATATATTCTCACTTTTATCTTCTTGAGCCTTTTCATCTAATCTAATAAAGGCAATTAAAATCGCAATTATGATAAATGTAAGACTATCTATTAAAAAAGATATATCATTCCCAAATATCGAAACAATTATACCACCTATAGAATACCCCACTATCATATTTATACTTGATAAACTGCTTCTTATGCTATTTGCCTCTAAAAGATGGTCTTTATCAACCAAAAGCGGGACAATCGAACTTCTGGCGGGATATTCAAATGATGTAAGAATACCATTTATAAGACTAATTATGTATATTAGGCTCATGTCATTTGCAAATATCAATCCAAAAGACGTAAAAGCAAATAATATATATAAAATCATCAATATGTTCTTTTTTCTCATCTTATCGACTACATTCCCAGCAAACAAACCTAACAAAAAGCTTGGTATTCCTTCAAACATAAGTGTTGCACTTAAAGACAGTCCACTATTTGTAAGATACAATATTTTGCTTGAGATAGCTATCGTTGTAAGTCTTGTGCCAATGCCTGATATTACATAGCCAATAATATAAAGCATAAAATTACTATTTGATAGCAATATTTTATTTCTTTTTCCAAAATCATTTATCATGTCATCACTTCTTTCCATAATCTTTAATTTTCTTTAATTTACTCACTTATTCTTAGTATTTTGAAATTAACAAAATAAAACCTTTGAATTAAATTTATATTAATAAGAAATATTGAAATTAGAGGATGTCGGTTATGCTTCTTTGTATGGTCATCGCCATAATTGTGATTTATACTACCGACACTCTAAGCCTTATATTGTCAAAGATCATTTTCTAAGATTTTGTGAGTTATTGTCTTAAACTAAAAATATTTGCTACTGTTTATTAAGCAGCATTACATGCAATCTCTGGATTTTAATGCCATTTCAACACATTTTGTTCCTATTGCGTAAAGAACTCTTATAAGCTTACAGCACAGTGCTATGAACGATTACTCTCGCATATTTTCGGCCATTTTTGGTCGGGAAATTATCATCAAAGTTCTTTACTTTTCTTGACATGCATATGATTGATAATAACTATTTTAATTCCTTTATATCTAAGAAACTTTACTAAAACTCATAGTATCCTGTGGGTTCCATGCTATAACGTTATCTTTAGCATATTTTTTGCTTATTTTAGTAAATTATTTATAGAATTCAACAAAGCCTCTTTTATTTGTTGGTAAAGCTAAGAGTTTTACCATGCTTAATTCCTCTAAAGTCCTCTGCTCTTGCTACATGTTTTTCTTTCGCAATATTAACTACAAAAATTAATGTTTGTTCATTTATCTGCATTATTTTTATTTTGGTTATAATTCATTTTAGGTACCTCCAATGATAGTTTTAATTTATTTAGAAATGGGTAAATTCATTACCACATATTCTACCATGATATGCCTTTTTATCAACCTTCAATTTTGTCCATTACAGGAATGCTCCCTTTAAATAGCGTATTAATTATATGATTTATAATCTCTTTTCGTGCATTACAATAATGTTCTCTTTTTTCATTAATTGTCCATCCGTTTATTCTTCTATGAAAACACCCACCCTTACATATCGAAAAATATACGCATTTCATACATTCAACACTAATATCACTACATAAATTTTTAAATCTGCTGAACTGATCTCCACAAATGATATCAATAAAATTATTTTGATTAATATTTCCTAATTTTAGAGAACCAACATTTACTAAACATTCACATGGATAGATGTCTCCATTTGATAATATAGCAAGATTTCGTCCACAGTTACCAGAAAATTCACATATATATTTATCTGGCTGTTCAATATTATAATGCCAATTTATTGTCTTATCAATTATATCACTTAATGTAATTATGTTAATACACGAAAAATTAATGCTATACCATAAATCAAAAATTTTAATTAAAAATCTTGATAAATCATCTGATGAAGGGCTTAGCTCATCATTATTGTAAAAACAAGGTATAAAATCAATTAATTTTATTTTAAGTTTATCAACAAAAAAATTAAAAATATCTTCTGGAAAATTCGAAGAAAATTTAGTAATAACAGATAATATACCTATTGGTACATGTTCTTCCTGAAGTTTTCTAATATTCTCTATTATTACATCAAAAGTACCATTATCATCTATAAACTTACGATATTTATTATGTATATATTTTGGACCATCAAGGCTAATTCCTAAACTAAATTTGTTATCTTTAAAAAAATTTATCCACTCATTATCAATTAATGTAGCATTAGTTTGTAAATAATTAAATATCTTAATGTTAGCATCTTTATTAAGTTCACTATATCTGTTCTCTATCTCCATCATCTTTTTATAATAATCCAATCCAGCTACTAGTGGTTCGCCACCATGCCATACAATATTTAAAATTAATTCTTGTTTATTACTTTCAATAAAATTTATATAATTCTGTAGGATATTTTCAAAAGTACTAGCATCCATATTACCAAGACTATCAAAAATATTATTGGTATTCCCCCTTTTACAATAACAATAATCGCATTTCATATTACAATGTTCAGATGGTTTGATAAAGACTTGTTTAATTTTATATTCATAATCAAAAAGCATTTGTAACCCTTCTTTCAATAATATTTAAAGACTTATATTAATTTAAATTTATATTTTTCTTTTCGGAAAATATAAATCTAAATTATTTAGAATATGGTAAATAATTCCCTTTCTTGCCTCACAATAATAATCTTTTAAATTATAAGTATATTGAGGTAATCTCCTATTTAAACAACCAGCATGACAAATATCTAAAATATCACATCTTAAACAGTCTTTACTTACGTTGTTATATAATTCTTTAAATTCATTAAATTCTCGTTTTTTTAATATACTTATGAAATCTTCTTCTTTTATATTTCCCAATTTCATATAATCAATAGGGGTCAAGCATTCACATGGAAATATATCACCATTTACAGAAATACTATAATTACGTCCACATACTTCACCCAACTCACAACCTACATTTACTCTAATATTTTTATCATATTTACGCAAAATGTTTTGGAAAATGTCATTTAAAAATCTAATTTTTATAACATTTTTATATTTTTTCATCCAAATATCGAATATGTTAATCATAAAGTTCTTATAATTTTCAACTGATAATGTATATCTATCATTATAAAAATAACATGGAATAAAGTCTACAACATTTATTCCTAAATCAACAAAGTATTCCAATATCTGGCCTCCATAATTTACATAATCGTTATTAATTACAGATATAATATTAATTGATATATTACATTGTTTGAGTAATAATATTCCATTTATTGTATCTTCAAATGATGAATATCCCTTCCTATTTAATCTATGTTTGTCATGGATAAATTTAGGTCCATCTAAACTAATTCCTATAATGAATTTATTGTTTTTAAAAAATTCTATCCATCTATTATCAATTAATGTTCCATTTGTTTGTATTGCATTATGAATTACAAAACCTCTATCAATATAATTTTTTTGCAATGAAATAATTTTATTGTAAAAGTCAATATCAACTATTAAAGGTTCCCCTCCATGCCAAACAAAATTCATAGTTTTATCTAGATTATTAGCCTCAATATAATTCGAATAATCTCTAAACGCCTTCTCTAATATTTCCAACGATAATTTTTGTTTATTTTCCAATTTTGCTTTTTTTCTGTAACAATATTGACAATCTAAATTGCAACTATTCGTCACTTTAAAAATAATACTATTTATGTTATAATCTTTAAAATCATTTAAAACATTCATTGTTGACTACCTCTCTTAATTTTAATTAAAACTAAAATAGCAAAATAATTATCAAATTTTTTCATATATTAAGAAATATTTTGTTTTTTGGTATCATTATAGATTTTAAATGAACGAGAATGAAACTTTCTAACTTTCATATCTTCTTCACGGCAAATAAAAGCAAAACATTAGTATGTAAAAAATTACCTCTTAACTAATTCGGAATTGGTCTCTAGCTTGCATAATTATTACCACTTTAATAAATTTCATTTATCCAATTACTTAATTAAATTTCAAAGTTAACTTTTTTCGATTAATTTAATAATAATACTGTTATTGAATTTTGAAAATAGCTTGTTGGTACAAATTATTTTGTCAATATAAGTCGAATTTTATCGTAACTATTGTACTAGTAGGCTATTAAAAAATTGTTATATTTATTACTTTTTTAATAAAGATCTATGATACCAACTTTTGTTGCCCTGAAAACTAATTCTGCATCCGTGTTTGCTTTTAATAAAATTCGAAGTTTTTTTATATGATTTTTAAGAGTATTTTCTGCAATATGCATTACTTTACATATATCTTTTCTCTCCATCCCATGCGCTAACCAATATATTATTGCTGTATCAATTGAAGTTAATTCCGACTCAATTGTATACAATTTATTTTTATATGTTAAAGCTTTTTCTACACATTTAACTATATTTCTTAAGATAAAACTTTGATAATCTATTTTTTGACAATTTACACATGACAAATCAAGATAAGCAATTATTAAAGCATTTGCATAATCAATTACAGGTATTGCCGTACAATACCAATTTTCTAATATGTCCCACTGATGATCATTACCACATATTTGATACTGTTGTTTATATTCCATTGCTAAACTGACTGCATTTATTCCACTGCTTTCTAGCTTTAAACTGACTCCTTCTGCCAAATTTATTTCTTTAAAATAATTTTCTAATTTATTGTTATATATTAATCTAATGATATAGCCATCTTCATCACATAAAATAAAAAAATAGCCTTCATCAATCATTCTCATATACAAAAAGTCTGTATTTATAATATTATCAAGTACTGTAATAATATCATTTTTACGTTCTTTTCTATGCTTAAATTCTTCAGCTTCAATACTTTTTTTAAATTTCCCGTCTATAAAATTTAAATTTAATCTACTTAGTTTAAGATATAATTCTACATACTCTCTTGATTCTTTTGTTACAGTAATGACTTCAAACAATTTAGATACCTCCATTATTTTTAAAATAGCATTAATCATTAATTAATTCTATAAAATAGCAAAAAATCCTCCTTAATAAAGAAAGAGATGTTTTTTAGGTATTTGCAAAACCTCATAATGCTCTATAAAAGTGGAATTCCGCTTATATTTTTAAATGATTTCCTCTACTTTTGTCGAATTATTATATAATATTTAAATCATCTTGAAACATGAAGGAAATAAGTATTGGAGCCAATTGTTATAACAAAAAACGAATTTATTTCAGGGCTGCATAAATTAAAAGCAGCAAAAGTGCTAGATTTAAATGAAATAGAATGCATAACAATGAGCTACAATAATATTGACAAAGAATTGGCTGAAATTGACAAAAACTTAATAATGACAGAATAGACAGTCTTGTAACATACTGAACATTTAAAAAGAATGAAAGATCTGTATGAAGCAAAGTATCCAGAAACAAAAGCAGGTATAAAATGCGCTTATGGAATGAACAAAGCATCAGGATATAACGTTGACGACAAAATGACACCAACGTTTGCTGAAGATACTGCTAATAAATCAAGGAACACCATAATTCCAATTTCAACTCGCAATCAACTCGCAATCAAAAAGGGTATGCATCTTACGACACATACCCTCAAATATGCTATTTTACTGGTGCGCCCGACAGGATTCGAACCCGTGGCCTTTTGATTCGTAGTCAAACGCTCTATCCAACTGAGCTACGGGCGCCCACTTACATACTTTATAATACCACATTTCATTTTTATTTGCAAATGTTCTTTCGAAGCTGGAAATTTACTCAAATTTTAACGAAGGCTTGAAAGAAGTCTCCCATCCTCTATAGGTGGGAGATGAATTTCTATTGTTTTCCATAACATTATATGCTATAATATTATCAGGAGTAAAAAGTAAAGACAATTAGGCATAACAGCCTAAGAGTAATATTTTTGTAGGGAAGGTTCCTCCCGAAATTACGCCTATGGAGATTGTGTAAGACCTGCTGTGAATAACAGTAGGCAACGGTCTATGAAGTAGGAAGCTTCATCCTCTATAGGATGGAGTAGGTTCACAAAAGGGTTATAGTATTTTACCTATAACCCTAACTTATCTTTTACAATTACTGCATTCCTGTTGGAGTCTGCTGATTCGCCTGTTGCTGATTCAACAAATTCGCCTGCATCTGTTGTGCTTGCGCATTCACTGGTTGTTGTGCTTGCGCTCCTAACTGCGGTGTTAACTGCTGCAGTTGCTGATTTGATGAATCTAATATTTTGCTCATTTGAGCGAAAACTTGATTTGCTTGAATGCTTTGTTGTGCTTGCTGAAGCGCAGCCATGGCCTGTTGCAAAGCCTGCTGTACCTGCATATCTGTTTGCTGCTGCTGTTGTTGTGCTTGTGTTTTAACCTGATTCAATAATTGCTGAAATTGCTGAGGCGTAACATTTATACCCATATTCTGTAATTGTTGCTGAAATTGCTGTGCTTGCTGCTGCGCCTGCTGTTGAGCTTGTTGCTGTGCCTGGTTCTGTTTACCAAATCTAGCGCTTAATTCTTCAGACACTTCGCTATTTACTTTTTCTCCTAGGTAGTCCTCAAATTCTCTTCTATTCAATGTAAACCCTCCTTTAAAAAATTTCCCCGTTATTTAATATTCCCTTTATAATTAGAATTAGTAAATGAAAATTTTACTATTGAAATTTATTTATGTTGTTTATTATCCCTTCATATACTTTCATCCTGTCCATGCCATCCTTAGCAATGCATATATTTTGAAATGCATCATTAAGGCTATTTATAAGCTGTGGTGGCAAATCATAAACGTATTCTACTTTTTCAGGTGCATTTTGTCTATTTAATTCTATGTTCAGAAGAACATCTTTTTCGATTACTTTTTTCATTGAATTTATATCTCTTTCTAAATCTTTTAATTTGTATAAAGCATTTTTCTTGTTGTTTAAATCGTTTTTTAGATTCTTTATGGCCTCATTTAAATCATTTAGGTTAGAATAAACTATATTTTCTATTTCTTTTAAACTACTAGATTGTGTATCTGGCTTTCTCAAATAGCTTATTAAATACTTCCTGTCGCTAGCTTCTTCCTTCTTAAAAGCATTTTCGATGTATTCTTTTAAATCTGTATTCATTTTTTCTAATTTTGATTCAATTTTTGAAGTATCATTGAAAATTACCTCGTCAAGATTCATTAATCTTTCATATATATACTCTACTTCTTTTATTAAATTTTCTATCTTTAATTCCGACTGCAATATTTCCATTTACCATCACCTAATTTTAGTATTTCCATTTTTAAATCAAAAAATAAAATGCACCACCAAATATTAGTTGATTTTTGCTAACATTTGCGGTGCACTTTAACGCCTCATTTTTTTATGCTATTGTTTAAATCATTAAGTACGCTTCCAAGCTCATCTAAATTTTTACCGAAATTTGTCCAGTCTCCATTCTTAGAAGCATTCATAGCATTATTATATATATCATTTGCTTTCTTTATAAGTTCTTGCTGTGTTTGACTTGTTTGTGTTTGCGGAGCCACCGGTTGCGTCGGCGCTTCTATATTAAACAATTTATTTAATGCATTGCTTAGTGTATCCTCCATTACAATCTTGTCTTTGTACGCCAGTATAACTCTCTTGACTTCAGGTATTGCATTTTCATTTGATGATTGTATATAAATTGGCTCAACATAAAGCATTGAATCATCAATAGGTAGTGTCAGAAGATTACCTCTTATAATGCTGGATCCTTTTTGGTCCCACAAGCTCATTTCCTTTGATATATTAGGATCTTGATCAATCATATTCTCAACTTGCATCGGTCCATATATAACACTGCTCTTTGGAAATTTATAGACTACAAGTTTTCCATAGTTATTGCCGTCCATTCTTGCAGCAAGCCAAGCCACCATGTTGTCCTTTGTAGCTGGCGTATATGGAATCATCAAAACATACTCCTCACTTTTCTCTCCAGGAAGCTTCATCACAACATATTGAGATTCCTCTGGCTCTATCTTGCCTGTAAATTTTTCTTTTGCTATGTCCCACGAATCTTCTTTATTGTAAAAAACCTGCGGATCGGACATGTGATAATTTTTATACACATTTGCTTGTATATCAAAAAGGTACTGAGGATACCTTATGTGGGCTTTTAAACCTTCTGGCATTTTATCTATACTTTTAAAAAGCCCAGGAAATATTCTCTCATAAACCTTTATTATGGGGTCATTTTTGTCGGATATATAGTAGTTTACATCTCCTGTATATGCATTAACAACTACTTTAACCGAATTTCTTATATAGTTTATGCCCGTGTCTTCATAAGGCTCTGAATAAGGATAATTTCCAGAATATGTGTACGCATCTATCATCCAATAAAGTTTTCCATTATCTACGACGATGTATGGATCATCATCATATATCAGAAAAGGAGCTATCTTTTCAACTCTATCCTTTATATTTCTAAATATAAGCATTCTGCTATTTGACGTAATATCCGTAGACAGGAGTATCTTAATATTTCCAGTATAAACTGTATATAGAAGTTTATTCAAAAATGTCATTGGCACGCCTGATTTTCCACTGTAAAAATTTTCTTTGTTTGTATCACCAGTAGGATAATCAAATTCACCTGTCTTGGTATTTACTATTGCGTATGTATTTGTAAGCTCTCCAAAGTAAATCTCAGGCCTCGTTATTTTTATATTCGTATTCGTAACAGGAGGTATATTTTTTACTATCATATCAGGCTGTCCAGTAGCTGTCACATCATTCACAGTCGACATGACAACACCATATCCATGTGTATATTTAAGATGCATGTTGATCCAATTTTTAGCTTGGTTTGCTAGATTATCAAGATTCATTTCTCTGGCAGATATAAACACCTGCCTGTAATTCCCATCTATCATGTATCTGTCTATATCAATATCATTAAACTTATAGTAAATCCTAATGCTTTGAAGCTGATTGTAGATTTGGCTTACGGGTCTGTAATCATTAATCCTTATGTTATTTATAGTATCTTTGTTTTCATCTAATACCTTTTTATCAATTTTGCCACTTAAATCATAGTTTTTTTCTTCAATATTGTTTAAACCAAAGGCTTTTTGTGTAAAGTCTATATTGTATTTTAAATACATCTTTTCTTTATCAAGCTCATTTGGTGCAACGATAAAATTTTGAACTATCGTCTGAGAAACAGTTGACAAAATCATAATCGCGATTATTATTAAAGGCGAAGCAATTATATACTTAAGCTTTTGCCTAAATGCACCTATCATAAACAATACGCCTGATATCAAAGATGCCAATATTAAAATTCTATAAAATAAAAGTCTAACATGGACATCTGTATAGCCTGCGCCAAAAACAACACCACTTTTAGAATACAGTATTCCATACGCCTCTAAATAGTACCCTAATGCAAGAACGATGAAAAAAATGAATCCTAAAACGGCTATTTGCCTAAATGCTATCATAAGTATGTCTTTATTGTATATAGCTCTAAAGAAGCCTCCTCTGTCCGATATCTCATAAAATCTTGTTTTGTCAGAAAGGTACATAAGACCATAAACGATTATGGTGGCAACTATAAGTATTGGTATTATAACTATCAATAAATTATATATATCAAACAAAAAAGGCAACCTGAACATGTAAAGACTTATATCTTTATTAAAAATTGGATCTTTTATGCCAAAATATGTGGAATTTATGTAAAACAAAAAATCATTCCACCAGTTAGCAGAAATAAATATAGATATAACAAGGCTTACAAAAAGCGATACAGCTATGACAATACTACTAAATTTTTTATGTCCATTTTTGATTTCAATGTCCTGCGCAAATTTAGCATAGTCCTTAACCATTCTATTTAAATAAAAGCATGACAGCAAAAAAATTATAAAAAATGTCGGAATACCTATTGTAAGCTGTGTTATAAACTTTTTAAAAAATACACCTAAATAATTCATGCTTCCAAACCATTGTATATCAACGATGAGGTTGGTAAAGCTTACAAGTATACCGATTATTATAAATAAAGAAATTAAAAAACCACCTATTATCACATTTCTTTTTCTCAAGATTATCACCATCCTAAACATACTTCCAGATATTATTATAATATATACAATTTATAAAATGCAAAAAAGTTGTTTAAGCCAAATTTTTATTTTTATTTTATTATTTCTAATCACTAATTTATTGATTAAATTAAATCTATAATGTATATTAATAATAAATAGAAATGTGCAATTGCAAAGGATGTGATATATGAATGAAGAAGTTTTTTAAAATTTCTATTTTTGTCATTCTAGGAATAGCAATATCAATAGGAACCGGTATTTTTATGTATTATAGAAATTTAAACGTTGTAAAACCCGCAAACAGCTCTAGCGATAATACGACTACCACTAGATCTGTCAAACAAAACGACAATAGCTCAGGTAAAAAAAATATTTTATTTGTAGGAGATGCCGATGGTTTATCAGATACTATATTTGTAGCAAGTTTTGACAAAGATAAAAAAGAAATTGAGATGTTATCGATTCCACGCGATACGTATTATCCAAGGCCCGGTTATAATAACCCTAGTGAGAAAAAAATCAATGCGGCCTATTCGGAGCAAAAAATAGATGGTTTAAAAAGTGCTGTAGAAGACCTGCTTGGAATAAAAATAGACAATTACGTAATTTTAACTTATGATGGTTTCAAAGAAATTATAGATACAATAGGTGGTGTTGAGGTTAACGTCCCCTTCAATATGAAATATGACGACAATGTAGCAAAACCTCCTCTTCACATTAACCTAAAAAAAGGGATTCAAGTTCTAAATGGTGAAGAAGCCCTTCAATTCGTACGCTACAGGCACGGCTACACAGAGGGAGATATAGGAAGAATAAATGCTCAACAAGAATTTTTAAAAGCCTTCATAAAAAAAGTCACAACTCCATCAATCCTTCCTAAGATTCCTTCTCTAGCAATAACATTAAGTAAAAATCTAAAAACCGACTTAACTGCAAAGGATATCACTGCATATGCATTAGATTTTGTCAAGAATAAACCTCAGAATATTAATGCTTCTATATTGCCAGGTGAGGGTGGATATATGGATAATTTTAGCTATTATTTTGCAGACCAACAAAAATCAGCGGAAGTTGCATCAGAAATGTTCGGAAATGGTCAGAAGATTAATTCTAAAAGCACAGTTCTACAATCGACGTATTCTCCCATCAATAACACCATAAATGTAGAAGTTTTTAACGGGACAACAGTACAAGGCCTAGCCACAAAATATGCAGATAAATTAATAAATCTAGGATTTAATGTAATTAAAATTGCCAATGCTGATATCAGAAATTATTCAGAATCGTTTGTCTATACAAATAACAATATGGATAAAGCAATCAAAGTAGCCAATGCATTATCTATTAAAAATGTATTGAACGATGAAAGTTTGGATAAAAACGCAGATGTCGTGGTCATCATAGGTGAGGATAAAAAATAACGAAATATGAAAAAATACTTCTGAGGTGATAAAAATGCTTAATGCCATAAGAGAAACGCGTTCATCAAAAGACGGGCTTCACAGCATAAAATCGGAACTCCCTGAAAGTGAATATACATTTGAGGATTTTAACGATGTTTTTTAAAGGCGCAATAGCGCCCTTTTTATTTTAATTTAATTTAATCATAAAAAAAGTAGCTTATGTATGGCGGAGAAGGAGGGACTTGAACCCTCGCGCCGGGTTATCCCCGACCTACAGTCTTAGCAGGACCGCCCCTTCACCAACTTGGGTACTTCTCCACGTCAGCTACAATCTCTTTATTATATTAATGGCGGAGAGGGTGGGATTCGAACCCACGGCTCCGTTAAGAGACACTGGTTTTCAAGACCAGCTCCTTAAACCCCTCGGACACCTCTCCAAGCCGGGAACGATATAAAGTATATCATATACCGGCTAAGTTGTCAATAATCATGAATCAAATATTTAATACTATTGCAGCCTTTTACTTCCTTATAACGTCGCACTTCATGTAAGGTCTAAGTGCTTCAGGTATGACAACAGAGCCATCCTCCTGCTGATAGTTTTCCAATATTGCCGCAAATGTCCTCCCAACTGCGACGCCTGAGCCATTTAATGTGTGAACATACTGTGCCTTCCCGCCGCCTTTAGGCCTATACTTTATATTAGCCCTTCTAGCTTGGAAGTCTTCGCAGTTGCTACATGATGATATCTCAACATATCTTCCGTAGCTTGGCATCCAGACTTCAAGGTCATACTTCTTTGCCGCCGTAAATCCAAGGTCCCCAGTACATATTGAAACAACCCTGTATGGTATCCCTAAAGTCTTTAATACGTCCTCAGCATCATTTACCATTTTCTCCAGCTCTTCGTAAGATCTTTCAGGCTCAGTAATTTTCACCAGTTCTACTTTATTAAACTGATGCTGCCTAATTAATCCCCTTGTATCCCTTCCAGCAGAACCTGCTTCTTGCCTGAAGCATGCACTGTAAGCACAGTTGTAAATAGGAAGCTCTTCAGCATCAATTATCGTCTCTCTATACATGTTTGTAACAGGAACTTCAGCTGTCGGAATCAAGAAATAATCTGTACCAGCTACTTTAAATGCATCCTCTTCAAACTTTGGAAGTTGTCCCGTTCCATACATACTTCTTCTATGTACCATAAATGGAGGAAAAACTTCTGTATAGCCATGCTTTTCTGTATGAAGATCCATCATAAAGCTTATAAGGGACCTTTCAAGTCTACATCCTAATCCTTTGTAAAAAGTAAACCTTGAACCTGTAACACGTGATGCTGCTTCAAAATCTAAAATTCCCAGTTCAACACCTATATCCCAATGAGGCTTTATTTCAAAGTCAAACTTCCTTACATCGCCCCATCTACGTATCTCAACATTATCTGCATCGCTATCTCCCACTGGAACACTTTCATGAGGAATATTTGGTATGGTCCAAAGAAGCTCTTCTAATCTTTCGTCATATTGTTTTACATCACTTTCCATCGCTTTAATCTTATCCGATATCTCTTTCATTTCTTTTATGAGTTCTTCCGCGTCTTTGCCTTCTCTTTTTAACTTGGCGATGTTTTCAGATTCTTTGTTTCGCGTATTCTTCAAAGACTCTAATTCTTTTAAAATCCCTCTTCTTTTTTCGTCAATCTCTAAAAATTCATCGATATTTGAGTTTTCTTTTTTAAGTTCAATAGCTTTCTTTACTTCATCTGGATTATTTCTTATCCTTTTAATATCAAGCATAATTTACACCTCCTAATAAAAATATCCCGCCCTCATTTAGGGACGGGATTTCCGTGTTGCCACCCTGATTTGGCTAAAAAAGCCCTCATCACTGATTTAACGGTCGCCCGATGGTTATTAACCATAGCTCCAGGCTGGATAAATATGTACATATACTGGTTTACACCCACCACCAGCTCTCTTAAATATAATACATATTATTGGCCCTTCAACGCTTCTTTTAACTTAAAATAAATTATACTATACAAATTTCTCAATTTCAATAATTATTTCCCAACCATAGTTCCAAACCGGCTTAAAGGCCATATTCTAAATACTATTTTTCCCATTATCGCGTCCCTAGATACATATTTATTTTTCCAATACCTTGAATCAAGTGACTGATTCCTGTTATCCCCCAGCATAAAGTAATGATTTGGTGGCACTTTATATGGTCCAAATGTTTCATTTTTATTCATAGGCTCTTTAAGATACGGCTCTTTGACAGGTACACCATTTCTATATAAAATGCCATTCTTAATCTCTATTGTATCGCCGCCTATACCGATTACCCTTTTTACAAAACTCACAGATGGGTCGTCAGGATATTTAAATACAACAATATCTCCTCTTTTTATAGGCTCAAATCTATATATAAATTTCAATTCTACAAATTTATCATTAAGCTGTATCGTGTCAAGCATTGAACCTGTTGGCACATCAACAAGTTCAAAGATGTACGTCCTAATTAACATAGCTATAATAAATGCAAGGCCGATAGTCAGAACCCAACTTAAAATTTCCTTTTTAGTATTGCTCTTCATCGTCCAATCTCCTTTTTTAAATATACAAAGATATTATATCACATTGTAGTGTTAAATGCTAACATTAGATACCAAACTAAATCTTCATGTATATAATATATAAATATGTCAATAATTATTATATAAAATAATTTAGGGGGATTCCGATGAACGAAATTAAATATTTACTAGAAATTGCCGATTTAAAAGACACAGAGTACAAAAATACTTTAGCAATAACATCGTTGATAGAATTGCTTATTGAAAAAGGAATAATATCTCAATCGGAAATAGCCAAAAAATCACACGAAATTAAAATTAAGACCGCCCAATAAATAAAATCCGGAGAAACCGGATTTTATTTATTGATTGCTGTAGACACTTGCCTTTTATCATACTATAATAAAAATAAGGAGGGGTTTTTTGGTGAAAGATTTTCTCTCACGATACCAAAGCACGATAAAAAATGTTATTATAATACTGGCCGTCATTATAAGTTTTTATTTGTTTGTTTTTAAATTGATTCCTTTTTTAATGCCATTTGCGGTTGCACTGTTTTTAGCAATCTTAATTGACCCTGCCGTTGAGTTCCTGGAAAAAAAGCTGAAAGTACCAAGGGGATTATCGTCTGCATTTTTAATTCTTCTACTAATTGCTATAATAGGACTTTTAATAAGTCTCTTAATTACACAACTTGTTTTTGAGCTAAATACTTTGGCAGAACATGCGCCAAATTATACAAAAAACTTCGATGTGGTCATATCTGATCTTATTGATAGAATTAGAATATACTATATTTCACTCCCCACTAATATCTCAACGTTTTTGGAGAACAATCTTCAATCTATTTTAAACAACATATCTGTCCTTGCTAAAAACTTTGCTGCTTGGATTTTAGGTTTAGCAACAAAGCTGCCTAATTTTTTCTTTATGTCTATAATAACAATTGTATCAACATTCTTTTTAAGCAAAGATAAATGGTTGATATTAAATTTTATAAAAAGGCAATTTCCTTCAAACTGGGCATTACATGCAGAAAATATAAAAGGTGACCTTTTCCAAACGCTAATTGGATTTATACGAGCAGAAATAACCATAATGTTTATCACTTTTATGGAGGTATCAATAGGTCTTACAATAATAGGATTTGATTATGCGTTTTTGTTAGGCCTTCTAGTAAGCTTCATAGATATACTGCCTGTGTTGGGTTCAGGATCGGTACTAGTTCCATGGGCTGTATACAATATATTTACTAAAAATTACTTAATAGGTATTTATTTACTAATACTATACGGCATTGTGACAGTTGTAAGGCAGATGATAGAGCCTAAAATCGTTGGACAAAGCATAGGTCTTCATCCTCTTGTAACGCTTTTGTCTATGTTCATTGGTGCAAAACTTTTCGGAGGATTCGGCCTCATTATGGGACCAGTTTTTGTGGTTGTATTTAAAACCTTCCAAAAATCAGGAATAATACCTTCTTGGAAATGAAAGACGTTCATCTTTTAAGCATTAGTGCTTTAAGATGAACGTTTATTTTTATTAGCCATCTATTTCTTTTATCAAATTAACCATTTCCAAAGCTGTTACAGCAGCGTCAAATCCCTTGTTGCCTGATTTTGTTCCAGATCTCATGATTGCCTGTTCTACAGTATCTGTTGTAAGAACTCCAAATATTACAGGTATATCAAAATCAAGGGATAACTTTGCAATTCCTTTCGAAACTTCATTAGCTACATAATCAAAATGGGGTGTATCACCTCTTATAACAGCACCAAGTGCAATCACCGCATCATATTTTTTAGACATGACCATTCTCTTTGAAATAAGAGGAATCTCAAAGGCACCTGGTGCCCAAGCAATTTCAATGCTGTCATCATCTACACCATGCCTCCTTAAAGCATCCAAAGCACCATCTAGAAGTTTACTTGTTATGAATTCATTAAACCTGCTTACTACGATGCCTAACTTTAAGCCATCACCTATAAGTTTTCCTTCATATGTCCTCAAAATAATCTCCCCTTTACTAATTATTGAAATGTATGAAATATATGGCCAAACTTTTCTTTTTTTGTTTTAAGATATTTTTCATTGTGCTTGTTTAAAGATACTTCTATCGGGACTCTCTCCACTATTTCAAGCCCATAGCCAGATAAACCAGCTAATTTTTTAGGGTTGTTGGTCATTATCCTAAGCCTTCTAAGTCCTAAATCTTTTAAAATCTGAGCTCCTATTCCGTATTCTCTCATATCAGCAGGAAAACCTAATCTAAGATTAGCATCAACCGTATCAAGGCCTGCGTCCTGTAAGTGATATGCTTTAATCTTGTTTAAAAGTCCGATTCCTCTGCCTTCTTGTCTTAAGTATAAAAGGACACCTCCTTCTTTTCCTATTCTCTCCATTGCTGCATGAAGCTGATCACCACAATCACATCTTAAAGAACCCATTATATCACCTGTTAAGCATTCTGAATGAACTCTAACAAGCGTAGGCTCCTCTGTCAATTCTCCTCTTACTAACGCCACATGTTCTTTACCGGTCAAAATTTCTTCATACCCTATTATATTGAAATCGCCGTATTTTGTAGGAAGATGGGCTTCAGCTACTCTCCTTATTAGTTTTTCTTTCTTCCTTCTGTATTCAATTAGATCGGCTATAGATATTATCTTTAGGTTAAACCTCTTTGAAAACTCCACAAGCTCTGGAAGTCTAGCCATCCTGCCGTCATCTTTTATGATTTCACAGATTACGCCAGCACCTTTAAAGTCAGCAAGTCTCGACAAATCATACGCTGCTTCTGTGTGTCCTGCCCTTACCAAAACACCTCCTTCTTTTGCTTTCAGAGGAAATACATGTCCTGGTTTTGTAAAATCATCCGGCCTAGAATTATCATCTAGAAGCATTTTTATTGTAAATGCCCTTTCGTACGCCGAAATACCAGTCTTACAACTTTTGTGATCTACAGATACAGTAAAGGCAGTTTCTCTATTATCTGTATTTTCAGATACCATCTTACCTATATTTAATTCTTTAAGCCTTTTATCACTCATGGGAACACATACTAATCCACGTCCATACTTTATCATAAAATTTATATCTTCGCCTCTAACTTTTTCTGCTGCCATCACTAAATCCCCTTCATTTTCCCTGTCTTCGTCATCGACTACAATGACCATTTTACCATTTTTGATGTCTTCTATTGCACTTTCTATCGTATCAAGCATTTATACACATCTCCTTAAAATTTAATAAAAATATGTTAAATAATCAAAAGCCATTTTCTAATACAAGCTCCTTCATTCCTTTTTTTAACAACAGTTTTTCAGCATACTTCGATAGTATGTCTACTTCTATATTGACACTATCTCCGATTCTCTTAAAGTTTAGTGTTGTATTTAACTCCGTATGCGGTATGACAGAAACCGTAAAATATGAAGCTAACGCCTCCACGACTGTCAAACTTATTCCGTCGACAGCGATGCTTCCCTTGCTTACAACGTATTTTGAATATCTTTCATCGATTTTAATTTTAAATACATTTGAATTCATAATTCGATTTTTATTAACTATTGTACCGACAGTATCTACGTGTCCTGTCACAATATGGCCATTTAACCTGCCAGATATGCTTAAAGCTCTTTCTAAATTGACCATACTTCCTATTTTCAAGTTTCCTAAATTGCTGGATTTTAGTGTTTCCCTCATCAGATCCGCTGTAAATAGATTTTTTCCTACATTTGTAACCGTCAAACATACTCCATTTACAGCTATACTATCCCCAATTCTTGTGCCATTTAACACCTTATCACATTCAATTGCTATTTTTGTAATATCTCCACGTTGTATCATCTTAACTTTGCCAATCTCTTCTATTATTCCTGTAAACATAGTAACACCTACTTTTTAATATAACCTTCTATAAGTATGTCATCATCAAATCTTTTTACGTCTAATTTTTCAATCATTATGGCATCTTTAATCAAATCAATGCCTTTTCCTTCTACAGGCGTCAAAGAATTGCTTCCACCTATTATTTTTGGAGCTATATAGAACATCACTTTGTCTACTATTCCTTCTTTTAAAGCAGAATAATTTAGTGTTCCTCCACCTTCTATGATTACACTGTCTATCCCTCTCTCTCCTAACATATCCATCAATTTTTTTAAATCTACTTCACCGTTTAACTTGTCAAGCACAAATACATCTACTCCTAAATCCCTTAATGCTTTTACTTTTTTATAGGGCATCATATCCGTTGTTGCTACTATTGTCTTGGCAGATTTGTCAATTACAACATTTGCTTCTAGAGGAATCCTGCCACGGCTATCAACAACCACCCTTAAAGGATTCTTAAATCCATCTATTCTCGCCGTAAGATATGGATTATCTTTTATAACTGTGTTGACACCTACCATTATTGCCATAACACAGCCTCTCATTATATGGACATGTTCTCTCGATTTTTCATTTGTTATCCATTTAGAATCGCCTGTATAAGTTGCAATCTTTCCATCAATCGTCATGGCAGACTTTAATATTACATACGGCTTTTTAGTCGTAATGTACTTTATAAATATTTCATTTATTTTCTCTGCCTCCTCTTTTAATAAACCTGTATACACATTTAAGCCTGCTTCTTTAAGATGTTTTATTCCCTTTCCTGAAACAAGTTTATTTGGATCCTCCATAGCAATAAAAACATCTTTTATACCTGATTTTACAATAGCATCTACACAAGGCGGAGTTTTTCCATAATGACAGCACGGTTCTAATGTGACATAAAGCTGAGCTCCTATTACATCTTCTTTAACACTTTTTAGTGCATTTATTTCTGCATGTGGTCCTCCATAGTATTCATGGTACCCTTCACCTATTATCCTGCCATTTTTAACAATTACTGCACCTACTAAAGGATTTGGATTTGTGTGCCCTAAGCCTAATTTTGCAAGCTGTAATGCCCTTTTCATGTATTTCTCCATAAAAACACCCCAAAAATAAACTTAGCCCTGAAGTATGTAATACTTCAGGGCATTTCGACAAAATTGCCTATTTACCTTCTTTCATCCAGACTTTACTGTCGGCTCTGGAATCTAACCAGATCTGCCATAAGGCTCGCGGGCTTTACCGCCGGTATGGAATTTCACCAATCCCTGAAGGTTTTTAAATTTATTCAATTTTTTATATTATATCATACTCTTAATAAAAATACTAGTCTATCATTTCTTCAATAGTTCCTCCAGCAGGAATAAAAGGAAGAACCATCTCATCTTTGTCTATCATGCATTCCAACACGCATGGCTTATTATTAGATAATGCCTCTTTAAATGATTCTTCAAACTTTTCTTTTGTGTAAATCCTTTTGCTAAAGACCCCAAACGCTTCTGCTACTTTTGAAAAATCAAGGTTTGGATTTAAATCCGTCTGAGAATATCTTTTATTGAAAAGGAGATTCTGCCATTGTCTTACCATTCCTAATGTCTGATTATTGAGAATAATAGTTATAACAGGTATATTGTATATAGCCATTGTTTCAAAAGCATGGATGTTCATCCTTATGCTTCCATCTCCAGCTATATTTACAACACGCTTATCATTTCTCCCTACCTGTGCCCCTATTGAAGCTGGAAGTCCAAATCCCATTGTGCCAAGACCACCAGATGTCACAAATGTCCTAGGCTCTTTAAATTTAAAATATTGGGCAGTCCACATTTGATTTTGCCCTACCTCCGTTGCCATGATAAGGTCGTCTTTCCCCATTTCCTGCACTTTTTCGATTATCCACTGAGGCTTTAATTTTCCATCGTCTTTATACTTAAACGATGTTTTTTCTTTTATAGATAAAAGCTCATGAATCCATTCATTGTGTTCTTTTTCTTTTATCATGTTATTTAAAAGTTTAAGAACCTCGTTAATTTCCCCAATAATTGGAACATCTACATCTATATTTTTACCAATTTCTGCAGGATCTATATCGATATGGATGACCTTTGCATAAGGTGCCAGCCCACCTGCTTTACCGGCAACTCTATCGCTGAACCTAGTACCTATGGCAATTACTAAGTCAGACTTATAAATGGCTGTATTGGCATATCTGCTTCCATGCATTCCTATAAGTCCTAGTGACAATTCATCATCTTCTGGGAAACATCCTAATCCCATAAGAGAAGTCGCTACAGGAATCATATTTTCTTTTGCAAAATCATATAAGCTCTTGGACGCCTCACCCCATATAACTCCGCCACCTGCAAATATCACAGGCTTTTTGCTTGAATTTATTAATTCCGTAGCCTTTGTCAAATCCGATTCATTTACAGGATGCTTCTTAACTTCAATGTAAAAATCTTTCCGCTTAATAAAATTTACATTTGATGTCTGAATATCTTTTGGTATATCTACCAGTACAGGTCCAGGCCTTCCTTCCTTTGCTATAAAAAATGCTTCTCTTAAAGTATCAGCTAATTTATCAGGTGATTTTACTATGAAATTATGCTTTGTTACAGGCATAGTAATCCCGGCAATATCGACTTCCTGAAAAGAATCTTTACCTATCAAGTTTGTGGCTACTTGACCTGTTATTGCAACAATAGGCACAGAATCCATATATGCATTTGCAATGCCTGTTACTAAATTGGTAGCACCTGGTCCAGATGTAGCTATACATACACCAACTTTTCCCGTTACTCTTGCATATCCATCTGCCATATGAGCAGCCATCTGCTCATGTGTTGCAAGAATATGCTTTAAATCAGAATCATACAAAGCATCATAAAGTGGTATAACAGAACCACCGGGTATGCCAAATATAGTATCTACATCCTGTTCTTTTAAAACTTCTATTATAACCTGCGATCCTTTCAATATCATGTATCACGCCTCCTTTCCCAACAATTATTTACAACTATACATCCTTTAAAACCGCACCAGTATTTGCAGATGTGACCAATTTTGCGTATCTTGCCATATATCCTGTCTTAATATGTGGTTCAGGCTTTCTAAAGTTTTTCCTCCTGCTTTCCATCTCTTCATCGCTTACTCTTAAATTTAGCTTTCTTCCAGGTATGTCTATATCTATGATATCTCCATCGTTTATTAGAGCTATTTCTCCACCATCCATAGCCTCAGGTGACACATGACCGATGCAAGCTCCTCTTGTTGCACCAGAAAATCTGCCATCTGTTATAAGGGCCACGTCTTTATCAAGCCCCATACCAGCAAGCGCCGATGTCGGGCTCAGCATTTCCCTCATCCCTGGTCCACCTTTAGGTCCTTCATATCTAATTACAACCACATCGCCTTTTTGTATTTTACCATCGTAAATCGCTTTTATAGCCTCATCCTCTGAATTAAATACCCTAGCAGGTCCTGAATGGCGAAGCATTTCAGGAGATACGGCAGATGCTTTTACTACAGAACCGTCTTTTGCAATATTGCCATATAAAATCGCAAGTCCTCCTGTTTCGCTGTATGGATTATCAACAGTGTGTATAACATCGTAGTTCTTTATCTTTGCATCTTTAAAGTTCTCTCCTAATGTCTTACAAGTTACAGTTATACAATCTGTATTTAAGACATCTAATTTAGATAATTCTCTCAACACTGCCTGTATACCTCCAGCATGGTATAGATCTTCGATGTGGTACCTTCCTGCAGGGCTTAATTTGCAAAGATTTGGCACTTTCTGGTTAATCTCATTTATCTTTTTAAGTGGAATATCAAATCCAGCCTCATGTGCAATTGCCTTAAGATGAAGCACGGTGTTTGTAGAGCCCCCTAAAGCCATGTCTAAACAAAACGCGTTTATAAATGCATCCTCTATTAATATATCTCTAGCCTTTATATCTTTTTCTACAAGCTCTACAATCTTCATTCCCGCTTGTTTTGCAAGTCTTATTCTCTCTGAATAAACAGCAGGTATTGTTCCATTGCCTGGAAGTCCAAGTCCCAGTGCTTCTGTCAAGCAGTTCATGGTATTTGCAGTAAACATGCCAGAGCATGAGCCACACGTAGGACAAGCTGACATCTCCATCGCCTTAAGCTCATCTTCATTAATTTTCCCTGCTTTTAAAGCTCCTACAGCTTCAAACATAGAGCTTAAGTCGCATGTTTCCCCTTCGTAACTCCCAGCAAGCATCGGACCTCCACTTATAACTACCGTTGGTATGTTTAGCCTTGCAGCAGCCATAAGCATGCCTGGAACGATCTTATCGCAGTTTGGTATCAATACAAGTCCGTCAAACCCGTGAGCCATTGCCATTGTTTCAACGCTATCCGCTATTAATTCTCTCGACGCCAGAGAATATTTCATTCCTTTATGGTTCATAGCTATGCCGTCGCAGACACCTATTGTTGAAAATTCTATCGGTGTCCCACCGGCAAGCCTTACGCCAGCTTTCACAGCATCAGCTATTTTGTCAAGATTTATGTGACCTGGAATTATCTCATTTTTTGAATTTGCAATGCCTATTATGGGTCTATTTATTTCTTCATCTGTAAGCCCCAAAGCATACAACAATGATCTGTGTGGTGCTTTTTCGACTCCTTTCTTTACACTATTGCTTAACATAAAATCACCTCTTTAAATACTTAACAACCATGTCTCCCATCTCTTCAGTATTTAAAATAATGCCACTTCCTAAATCAGGTGTTCTATATCCATCTTCTAACAGCTCATTTACAGCCTTTCTTATATCATTTGCGGCGTCAAGCCTATCAAATGAATATTCCAGCATCATTGCAACTGATAATATAGTCGCCAATGGATTGGCCTTTTTAGTACCTGCAATGTCTGGCGCTGAACCGTGAACAGGCTCATATAATCCGACTTTATCTCCTCTCAAACTTGCAGATGGCAGCATTCCTATAGATCCTGTAAGCTGTGATGCTTCATCTGATAAAATGTCGCCAAACAAATTGGATGTCAATATTACGTCAAATTGGGACGGATCTTTTATAAGCTGCATCGAGCAATTGTCAATATACTGATGGTTTAATTCTACATCTGGGTATTCCTTGCTAACTTCATTGACAACTTTTCTCCATAGTCTTGATGAATCCAATATGTTCGCTTTATCAACAGATGTAACTTTCTTCTTTCTATTTCTAGCAGCTTTAAAAGCAATATGAGCTATTCTTTCTATTTCTTTTGTGGTATAAGCTTCTGTATCATACGCTTTATAACCATAATCTATCTTTTCCGTTCCTCTTTCACCGAAATATATACCACCTGTCAGTTCTCTAACAACAAGCACATCTAAACCATCCTTTAAAAGCTCATCTTTAAGTGGCGATGCACTTTTCAAGGAGCTAAAAAGGATGGCAGGCCTTAAATTTGCGTACACATCTAGGCTTTTTCTTAATGCAAGAAGCCCTGCCTCCGGCCTTTTGTCTCCATCTAAATCATCCCATTTCGGACCACCAACAGCACCTAGTAGAATAGCATCGCTTTCAAGACACGCTTCTTCCGTCTCTTTAGGATATGGAGTACCATACTCATCAATTGCACACCCGCCAAACAAATACTTTTTTATATCGAACTCTATCCCATACTTTTCTGAAACTGAATCCAATACTTTTAATGCTTCCTCTATAACTTCTTTTCCTATTCCATCACCAGGCAATACAGCTATTTTGTACATTTATACCACCTTTTCCTTAACATAGTTGATGAGTCCACCACATTCAATGATTTTCTTTATAAACTCCGGAAACGGCTGCGATTTAAACTCAATGCCCTTAGTTATATCTTTTATAATACCTGTCTCTAAGTCAACCGATACCATGTCACCATCTTCTATGGCAGATGCCGCATCAGGACATTCCAAGATAGGCAAACCTATATTTATGGCATTTCTGTAGAAAATCCTTGCAAAAGACTTTGCAATGACGCATGATATGCCTGATTCTTTTATTGCTATTGGAGCATGCTCTCTAGATGAGCCGCATCCAAAATTGTATCCTGCAATCATTATATCCCCCGGCTTAACCTTGCTTTTAAAATCTTTATCGATATCTTCCATGCAGTGAGAAGCAAGTTCTTTTGGATCCGATGTATTTAAAAATCTAGCAGGTATTATTACGTCTGTATCAACATTGTCTCCATACTTTATTGCTTTTCCTTCCATTTATACCACCTCCTCAGGACTTGCTATACATCCCTTTATGGCTGATGCAGCAGCTACTGCAGGGCTTGCTAAGTACACTTCACTTTCAGTATGGCCCATCCTTCCTACAAAGTTTCTATTTGTGGTGGATATTGCTCTTTCATCTTTTGCAAGTATTCCCATGTGACCACCTAAACATGGACCACATGTTGGTGTAGATACTGCTGCACCTGCTTTTATAAATTCTTCTATATATCCTCTCTTTACACATTCAAGGTATATATCCTGTGTAGCGGGGAAAATTATCAATCTAACATCTGGATGAACCTTTTTACCTTTTAAAACTTCATACGTTACTTCCATATCGCTTATACGTCCATTTGTACAAGAACCAATCACAACTTGATCTATCTTTATATTTCCTACTTCATCTATTGGCTTTGTGTTTTCAGGTAAATGTGGAAATGCTACTTGTGGTTTTATTTTTGATAAGTCTATATCATAGCTTTCAACGTAATCTGCATCTTTATCGGCTTTAAATACCTTGTATTTTCTATTTGCTCTCCCTTTAACATATGTTTCGGTAATTTCGTCATAATCGAAAATACCATTTTTAGCCCCTGCTTCTATTGCCATATTTGCAATTGTAAACCTGTCATCAATTGATAAAGAAGAGATATCACCTGTAAACTCCATAGATTTATACAGCGCACCATCAACGCCTATCATTCCTATGATGTACAGTATTACATCCTTACCACTTACCCATTTATTAAGCTTGCCTTTTAAGTTAAACCTGATAGCTTCAGGAACTTTAAACCATGCCTTACCTGTAGCCATCGCACATGCCATATCTGTACTTCCTATTCCTGTTGAAAAACAAGTTATGGCGCCATAGGTACATGTATGAGAATCTGCACCTATGACGACATCACCAGGCAGAACTAAACCTTTTTCAGGTAAAAGGGCATGTTCTATTCCCATCTTTCCAACTTCAAAGAAGTTTACAATTCCATATTCCCTGGCAAATTTTCTTACAATATTAACCTGTTCCGCAGATTTTATGTCTTTATTAGGAACAAAATGGTCTGGAACCAGTGCAATTTTCTCTTTATCAAATACATTTTTTACGCCTATCTTCAAAAATTCCTTTATTGCAACAGGTGATGTGACATCATTTCCAAGAACCATGTCCACATCTATCTCTATTAAATCGCCAGGATGCACATCGTAGCCTGCTTTATCAGCTAAAATTTTTTGTGTAAGAGTTAACCCCAAAGCTCTCCCTCCTTGATACTTTTCGAATTCGAAATAACATCATCTACAATCGCTTTTATTTCATTGTCATTTACAATTTTCTTATTATCAGCTACATCTTTAAACTTTTTAAAAGCTAAGTTCATTTCATCACGTGAAAGTTCATATCCCATATTTTTTAATTTCAGTTCAAAGGCATTTCTGCCAGATAGCTTCCCCATAGATATATGATCTGTAGTTATACCTATATCTTCAGGCCTCATTATTTCATACGTTGCTTTATTGTTTATCACGCCATGCTGGTGAATTCCAGCAGTGTGTCTAAATGCATTAGAACCTACAATCGCTTTATTAGGTTGTAGATCGATGCCTGAAAGTTCACTTACAAGTTTGCAGGTACTAAATATTTCTCTTGTATTTATACTGTGAAGTAAATTGAAATAATCTTTTCGCGTATTTATTGCCATAATAACTTCTTCCAGCGATGCATTTCCTGCTCTCTCACCTATTCCGCACACAGTTACTTCCACTTGATCAGCACCGTTTTCCAATGCTGAAAGGGAATTCACAACAGCCATTCCAAGGTCATTGTGACAGTGAACGCTTATTGTAACATTGTCTTTATCATGTATATGCTTTTTAACGTATTCTACTAACTTTTCAAATTCTTTTGGAACCGCATAGCCTACAGTGTCAGGTATATTGATTATTTTTGCTCCCGCATCAACAACTTCATTAAATATTTTCACAAGAAAATCCCAATCTGTCCTTGAAGCATCTTCTGCAGAAAATTGTATCTCGTCAAATTTACCTGAAGCATATTTTACACTGTCAACAGCCATTTTTAATGCTTCATCTCTGGATATTTTTAATTTGTATTTCAAATGAATATCAGATGTTGCTATGAAAAGATGTATTCTTGATTTTTTGGCATTTTTCAGTGCTTCATAAGTTTTATCTATATCACTTTTTACACATCTTGATAATCCTGCCACAACTACATCATCAATATTTTCTGCTATATGCTTTACAGCTTCGAAGTTGCCGTTTGATGCAGCAGGAAAACCAGCTTCTATAACATCTACACCAAGTGAAACAAGCTGTTTTGCTATTCTATATTTACTGTCTTTGTCAAAGTTCACACCAGGTGTTTGCTCACCATCTCTTAATGTTGTATCAAATACAATGACTTTTCTATCCCCCATATACAAGCCCCCTCTTTATTTCTTTTTAAGCCATGACATCATTCCGCGGAGCTCTTTTCCTACTTTTTCAAGTTGTTGATTTGCCTCTCTTTCTCTCATTGCATTAAACTGTGGCCTTCCTACGTTGTTCTCTAAAAGCCATTTTTTTGCAAATTCTCCATTTTGTATCTCAGTTAAAACTTCTTTCATTTCATTTCTAGTATCTTTTGTGATTATTCTCTTACCTGTCACATAATCACCGTATTCTGCCGTGTCAGATATAGAATACCTCATGTTTGCGAATCCGCCTTCATAGATCAAATCCACTATAAGCTTCATTTCATGTATACACTCAAAGTACGCTATTTCAGGCTGATATCCCGCTTCTACCAATGTTTCAAATCCAGCTTTCATGAGTTCTGTAACGCCGCCACACAAAACCGCCTGTTCTCCAAAAAGATCTGTTTCTGTCTCCTCTTTAAATGTAGTTTCCAAGACACCTGCTCTCGTTCCACCAATACCTTTGGCATAAGCTAATGCAAGTTCGAAAGCTTTTCCAGTATAATTTTGATGCACCGCAACCAAATCTGGTACGCCTTTTCCCTCAGTAAATACTCTTCTTACCAAATGCCCAGGTCCCTTTGGTGCAACCATAAACACATCAACATATTCTGGCGGCACTATTTGATGGAAATGTATGTTAAAGCCATGTGCAAATGCCAATGCATTCCCTGGTTTTAAGTGCTTTTCAATATTTTCTTTGTACACCTTCGATTGCTTTTCATCAGGTATCAAAATCATTATAACATCTGCTGCTTCACACGCGTCATCAACACTTAATACTGTAAGTCCATTCTCTCTAGCTCTTTCAGCAGATTTGCTTCCTTCATAAAGACCCACAACAACATCAAGCCCTGAATCTTTAAGATTTAAAGCATGTGCATGACCTTGGCTTCCATAGCCAATTATCGCAATTTTCTTGCCTTTCAATAGATTTAAATCCGCATCCTCATCATAATACATTCTTGCCATTTTAAAATTCCTCCTCATATTCTTTTAAAATTCTATTTCCTCTTTCTAGAGATATAAGACCTGTTCTTGTAAGTTCTCTGACTTGAAATTGTTTGATAAGTTTTATAAATGCCTCTACTTTTTCACTATCACCAGTGATTTCAATGATGATTGAATTTAACGAAATATCAATGACTTTCCCCCTGAAGGTTTCCACTATATGCATGATGTCATCTCGTGTATTAGAATTTATCTCCACTTTTACAAGTACAAGTTCTCTTGAAACATTGGGAAATTTACCAACATCCTGAACTTTAATGACATCATACAACTTGCTAAGCTGCCTTATTATTTGTGTTATTACATAATCGTCACCATTGACTGTTAGTGTAATACGAGATTGATCATTCTGCTCGGTAGTACCAACTGCAAGACTTTCGATGTTGTAACCTCTTCTCGAGAAAAGGCCTACAACTCGAGATAAAACACCAGAATGATTATTTACTAAGACAGATATAATGTGTATGATAATATCACCCCCTTCACATGATAAAAAAATCCTCGCCCATATTCAGGGCGAGGATTGCCTCGCGGTACCACCTGATTTCACATTTACCTCACGGTAAAATGCCTCAGCAAGTAATCATACTTACCTTTAACGCAGGTCGTACGGTTAAGCCTACTTAAGTTCAACTTAACTACTCTGGAGCGATCTAATATATGTATTCGCACCGGTTTGCAGCAACCACCGGCTCTCTTTAGCTCCTACATATACCCCTCTCCATCATCGCTTTTGAACAATAAAATATTATTATAGGTGAAATTAATAGTTATTTTATCAGTTTATTAAGAATAAGTCAAATAAATTTTTTGTAAATTCTAAATAAACTATCGTTTACATTTATTAAAAAATTTTAATTTTTAAGGTAAAAAAATACCTTTTTTTTAATTTTAATATTAGTAACACAATTTTTATATCAACATATGATTACATAGAGGTGAAATTATATGATAAATAAAAAAGAGCTGATTTCAAATTTAAACTCTGATCTAACAAAGGAATACGCTGCGATGATTCAATATATACAGCATTCCAGCATGTTGCACGGAGCCGAATACGTAGAAGTAATAGATAAAATATTAGAACATGCAAATGATGAACATGAACATGCAGTCATACTGGCAGACATAATACAATATCTTGGTGGTATACCGACTGTAGAAGTATATCCGAGACAAACATCCCTTGACAATCGTGAAATGCTGTACCAAGATTTAAACTATGAATATGATGCATTAAATGGGTACAATCAAAGGGTATCACAAGCAGAAAACCTTGGATTATTTGATATAGGACAAAAGTTGAGAAACATAGCTCTAGAAGAAGAAAATCATATAATAGATCTTGAAAAAGCGCTAGGAATCTTAAAAATAGATCCATAAAAAAACCCTCCACAGGAGGGCTCTTTTTAATTTTTAGCGTCTTTTAAAGCTTGATCTGCTAATTCTTTAAATGTCTTTGATGTCTCAGTTGCGCCGGCAACAGTATCAACTTTAGATGTGTCTTGGCTGTCTATCAATTCTTGTTGTAGTTTTTCATCTGCTTCTTTTGGAGTAGTATTTGTCTTTGCTTTCATTTTTGATGCGTAATTTTCGTCGTCTCTCTTAAACTTGCCATCTTTATCAACTTCATTATACAAAACATTTGTTATTTTCCCATCTTTAACTGTTATCTCTATCTGGCCCTTATATCCATGATCATCAAATGCAGCCTGTTCTGCCTTGTAAGTGCCGTCTTTATAAGCACCTGATGCAGATGAATTTGATGAAGTGGAGGATGCATTCGAACCATTCGAACCACAGCCTACCAAGCTGACTGCAACAAATGCCGTAGCAATACCTAAAGCTAAAGCCTTTCTCATTCTAACCTCTCCTTTAGAAAAATTTTTAACAATTCATCTTCATATATATATTCGACATTAAACATAAAATTCCTTCTTTTTGTTAAAATAATTTTTAACAAAATTTTTATTCTTGGTCATCATCATTATCTATCTTTGCAGTTGAAACAACCCTATCTCCATCATCAAGTTTCATCAGCGTGACACCTGACGCATCTCTATGCATCTTAGATATATCAGCAATTCTCGTCCTTATGAGTATTCCATTGGCAGAAATTATCATAAGCTCGTCTTTTTCACTTACAGACATTATTGAAACTAATTTCCCAGTTTTTTGTGTTATTTTTGTAGCGATTATTCCCTTTCCTGCTCTTGTCTGCGATCTGTATTCCTTGACATCGCTTCTTTTGCCATAGCCATTCTCAGTTACAACCAATATCTCGTTGTCTTCATTTATAAGATCCATTTCAACGACATAATCGTCATCTCTTAGGGATATGGCTATCACGCCTCTTGCTTGTCGCCCCATTGGCCTTAGGTTATTTTCATGGAATCTAATGCAATAACCATTGGCTGTGCCTATTATGATTTCCCTATCTCCATTTGTCAGCATGACATTTATAAGTTCATCGCCATCGTCAAGCTTTATGGCAGTATTGCCACTTTTTTTAATTTTAGGAAAGTCATCTATTTCTGTCTTTTTAATGATTCCCTTCTTTGTACACATGACTACATATTTTGCCTTTACAGACTTCTTAATTGGTATTACAGCACTTACTTTTTCATCTTGATCTATCTGAATTAGATTAACTATAGCTGTCCCTTTTGCTTGTCTTCCTGATTCAGGTATATCTATAGTTCTTAAACTGTATACTTTTCCTTTATTTGTAAAAAACAAAAGCCTGTCATGAGTTGTTGTCGTAAAGACATTCTCTACAAAGTCGTCTTCTCTCGTAGATATACCCGATATGCCCTTTCCTCCACGCTTCTGAGATTTATATGCGTCAAGTGGCATCCTTTTGATATAACCAAAATGCGTCATTGTTACAACAGCATCTTCCAGTTGGACTAAATCTTCAATATCCATTTCATCTACTTTTGCCACTATATGAGTCTTTCTTTCCGATGAAAATTTATCCTTTATTTCTTTAAGCTCTTTTTTAATTATTTCCAGCACCTTTTTTTCATCAGCCAATATGCCTTTCAGTTCTTCGATTTTCCTATATAGCTCATTTAATTCGTCTTCTACCTTTTGCCTTTCAAGCCCAGTTAAACGTCCCAATCTCATATCAACAATTGCCTGAGATTGTTTATCACTTAGCCCAAACTTGTCCATTAAGTTTTTCTTGGCTATAGGCTCTGTTTTTGAACTACGTATAACATTTATAACTTCATCTATATGATCTAATGCTATCTTTAGCCCTTCTAATATATGTGCTCTTTCTTCAGCTTTTTGAAGCTCAAACCTTGTCCTTCTTGTAATAACATCTACTTGATGGTCAACATATTTTTCTATTATCTGATTTAATGACAGTATTTTAGGAGCTCCATCGACTAATGCCAGCATTATAGCTCCAAATGTTTGCTGCATCTGAGTATGCATGTACAGTTTATTTAAAACAACCTTTGGATTGACATCTCTCTTTAATTCGATGACAATTCTCATTCCATTTCTATCGGATTCATCCCTTAAATCTGATATACCTTCGATATGCTTATCTCTTACTAGCTCTGCTATCTTTTCAACCAGTTTTGATTTTATTACCATATAAGGTACTTCTGTAATTACAATTCTATTTCTGCCATTGTGCTCCTCTATTTCTGCTTTTGCTCTAACTATTATTTTACCTCTACCTGTTTCATACGTCTCCCTTATACCATCTTTTCCAACAATAAGGCCGCCTGTTGGAAAGTCAGGCCCTTTAATATATTTCATAAGCCCTTCTGTAGTAATGTAAGGATTGTCTATATAAGCTATTATACCATCTATGACTTCGCCTAAATTATGAGGAGGAATATTAGTTGCCATACCAACAGCTATACCTTGTGATCCATTTACCAATATGTTAGGAAACCTCGATGGAAGTACAACAGGTTCTTTGTAATTTTCATCAAAATTCGGGACAAAATCAACAGTTTCTTTATTGATGTCAGTAAGCATCTCCAATGCTATCTTCGATAGCCTTGCTTCTGTGTATCTCATAGCAGCAGCTGGATCTCCATCTATGCTCCCAAAGTTTCCATGACCATCTACCAATGTCTCTCTCATAGAAAAATCTTGTGCCATTCTTACCATCGCATCGTAAACTGCAACATCACCATGGGGATGGTACTTTCCTAAAACTTCTCCAACTACAGATACACTTTTTTTATACGGTTTATCAGGCGTTAGTCCAAGCCCATTCATTGCATAGAGAATTCTCCTGTGAACAGGCTTTAATCCATCCCTGACGTCAGGCAAAGCTCTGCTGACGATAACGCTCATAGCGTAATCTATAAAAGATTTTTTCATCTCATCTTCAACATCTACAGGTATAACTCTCATTTCTTCATTATTTGTATTATTATCACTCACTTAAAACACCTGCCTATATATCTAGATTTCTAACTGTCTTAGCGTATTTTTCAATAAATTCCCGCCTTGGCTCTACTTTATCGCCCATCAAGATTGTAAATATTTCGTCTGCAGCAATAGCATCATCAAGGCTTACTTTAAGCATTGTTCTCTTTTCAGGATCCATTGTAGTATCCCAAAGCTGCTCAGCATCCATTTCACCAAGACCTTTGTATCTCTGTACATTGTAATTTTCCCTTCCAATTTCTTTTAAAATATTGTCAAGTTCTTTATCAGAATAAGCATAATAAACCTTTTTATTCTTTTCTATTTTGTAAAGTGGCGGTTGTGCTATATATACATTTCCATTTTCTATTAATGGTCTCATAAATCTGTAGAAAAATGTAAGAAGCAAAGTTCTTATGTGGCTACCATCTACATCGGCATCAGTCATAATCACAACTTTGTGATATCTAAGCTTTGAAATATCAAAATCACTTCCTATACCGGTACCTAAAGCAGTTATCATCGCTTTTATCTCATCGCTTGATAATATTCTATCAAGCCTTGCCTTTTCAACATTTAAAATCTTACCTCTAAGAGGAAGTATTGCTTGATATCTGCTGTCTCTTCCCATTTTTGCAGAACCACCTGCAGAATCGCCCTCTACAAGGTAAAGTTCACACTTAGATGCATCTTTTTCTGAACAATCTGCTAATTTGCCAGGAAGTGAAGTAGATTCCAGAGCTGATTTCCGCCTTGTAAGCTCTCTTGCCTTTCTGGCCGCTTCCCTAGCTCTTGCAGCAGATGTAGCTTTCTCAAGAATTACTTTCGATAAAGAAGGGTTTTCCTCCATAAATGCTGTGAGTTTTTCTGTCACAACAGAATCCACAATAGAACGCATTTCAGAATTACCTAATTTAGTCTTTGTCTGCCCTTCAAACTGTGGATTCATAAGTTTTACACTTATAATAGCCGTTAATCCTTCCCTGACATCTTCACCTTGCAGGTTTTTGTCATTATCCTTTATGATATTAAACTTTCTAGCATAATCATTTATAACTTTTGTTAAAGCTGCTTTAAAACCTATTAAATGAGTACCGCCTTCTCTAGTATCAATATTATTGGCAAAACTAAATATATTTTCTGTATATGAATCGTTATACTGCATCGCCACTTCTACTTCATACGTATCACTTTTGCTTTCCATGTAAATAGGCTCAGGATGTAGCACTTCTTTATTTCTGTTTAAATATTTGACAAATTCCACTATACCGCCTTCATAATGGAACACGTCTTCCTTTCCATCTCTCTCATCCATAAGCCTAATTCTTACGCCTTTATTTAAAAATGATAATTCCCTTAATCTTTGAGATAATATATCATAATCGTATTCCAGCGTCTCGAAGATTTCATCATCTGGCGCAAATGTTATCGTCGTACCGGTTTCATCCGTATCACCAATGATCTTAAGGTCTGACTTAGGAACTCCTCTTTCATATTTTTGTTCATACACTTTGCCATTTTGCTTAACAATAACCTCAAGTCTTTTAGATAATGCATTTACAACTGATAATCCAACACCATGAAGTCCACCAGAAACTTTGTACACATCATTATTAAATTTACCACCAGCATGAAGCACAGTGAGTGCGACTTCAACACCTGATTTACCAGTCTGTGGATGTATATCTGTAGGTATACCTCTTCCATCATCTATAACTGATACAGAATTATCTTTATGAATGACAACATCAATATTTTTACAGTATCCTGCTAATGCCTCATCAATACTGTTGTCTACTATTTCATATACAAGATGGTGAAGTCCCCTGCTGCTGGTACTTCCTATGTACATCCCGGGGCGTTTTCTAACGGCCTCAAGACCTTCTAATATTTGAATTTGACTTGCACCATATGTTTCTTCATTTGCCATATTCATACCTCCGTACTAAATTCCAATAGTTTTATTGTATCATTTTTTTGATTTTTATACAAGGAAACACAATATTGGACAAATTTATAATGAATAATTTATCATCAAAGGAAATATTTTTATTTTATAAATACACTGTTTTATAATATACTTAAAATATAATAAAATAAGAGCGTTTTTATCAAGGTGGTGTTAAATTGGATTTACTCGGTGTTGTTTTAGGTAAATTTGTCATATTAGGTTGTAAATTAACTGGAAAAAACGGCACATCACTTCCAGGAAAACTTGCACTTAAAATAAGTCCTAACTTAATAAAAGATATTGTAAAAGGTGTAAAGAATGAAAAAGTCGTTGTAACAGGAACAAATGGAAAAACAACAACATCAGGACTCATCGCAGAAATATTAAAATCATCAGGCAAAAAAGTTGTACACAACAGGGAAGGCGCAAACATGTTAAGCGGTATTGCTACGGTATTGATAAAAAACAGCGACTTTTTTGGAAACATAAATAAAGACGCAGGTGTATTCGAAGTCGATGAAGCAAACATGCCTCTTGTTTTAAATGATATCAATCCAAAGATAGTCGTAGTTACAAACTTTTTTAGAGACCAGCTTGACAGATATGGCGAGTTGGACATCACAATAAAAAAGGTTAAAGAATCTTTAAATAGACTTCCTAAAGATTCAATGCTTCTTTTAAATGCAGATGAACCCTTCACTGCTTCATTAGGTGATGATTTAAATTTAAATGTCATGTACTATGGAATTTTAGACAAGCTAAACTACGGATATAGCCTTTCACCAGCATTTGAACAAAAGTATTGTCCTGTATGCGGCGGTAAATACGTGTACAAAGATGTTTTTTACGGGCAACTTGGAGATTACTATTGCCCTAAATGTGGCAAATCAAGACCTAACTTAGACTTTGGTGCACTAGATATCAAACTTACCGAAGATGGTATATCATTTAAAATTAAGTACAAAGATAAACTAATAAACATAAAAAGCCATCTTAATGGAGCTTATAATATATACAATGTAATGTCATCTGTCGCCACAAATATACTTTTAGGAACTCCTTTAAGCTATATACAGGCTGGATTAAACAATTATAGGCCTATTGCAGGAAGATTGCAGACAACATACTTAAAAGGAAAAAAAGCTATAATCAACCTCATAAAAAATCCGATAGGTTTTGACAGCACTTTAAATATGCTAAGAGAGATAAACAAACCCTTAAACCTACTAATTGCCATAAATGACAATTACGCAGATGGTAGAGATGTATCATGGCTTTGGGATGTGGATATCGAAAACTTTGTATCACATGCAAAAATAAACTATGTAGTTACATCAGGTCTTAGAGCAGAAGACATGGCATTGAGGCTAAAGTACGCTGGTATAGATCCAAAAAAGATAAAAATTATCAATTCGATAGAAAATGCCCTTGATTACATCCCAACCGTTACAAACGAAGAATTGATAGCAGTACTGCCTAATTATACATCACTGCATGAAGTAAATACCTATATGAAGTCAAGAGGTGTCAAAGCATGAAATTAACAATTGGACATATGTACCCTGATTTATTAAATCTCTACGGTGATAGAGGAAATATAATAACCCTTAAAAGAAGGTGTGAATGGAGAGGAATAGATACTGAAATAAAGTCTATAACTATCGATACAAATACAGATTTTACAGACATCGACATATTATTTTTAGGTGGAGGTTCTGACAGAGAACAAAAAATAGTCAGCGATGATTTAACACTAAAAAGGGCAAAAAATTTAAAGTCTGCTATTGAGGATGGTTTGACGCTGCTCAGTATATGCGGTGGATACCAATTGCTGGGTAAATACTATTTATCATCAGATGGAAATAAACTCCCCGGCATAGGTGCATTAGACATATACACAATTGCTGGAAATAAAAGGATGATCGATAATATAATAATAGATGCAAGTATTGACGGTAAAACTTTTAAAATGGTTGGTTTTGAAAATCACTCTGGAAAAACATTTCTACAAAATGTAAAACCATTAGGAAGAGTCATATATGGAAATGGCAATAATGGTGAAGACGGCATGGAAGGTACTGTATACAAGAATACCTTTGGGACATATCTTCATGGGCCTGTATTACCTAAAAATCCTGAATTTACAGATATGTTGATAAAAAAAGCACTGGACAGAAAATACGGAAAAAATCAACTAGAACCTTTAGATGACTCTTTTGAACATCTAACGCAAAATGCCATAATAAAAAGATTTGCAAAAAAATAGAGGATATGCCTCTATTTTTTATTCTTCGTATTTTAATGCCCTTTTTATTATTGTATATGATGAAATTGGCGATAAGTATATTATGCTTTTTTTATCTCTCTCAGTAACCACGAAAGACTTTAAGTTATCCTTTGATATCTTCACAATAAACCCTTCTTCTTCAGCTATTCTCAAAAATTCACAAGTATCTTTTGACATCTCTCTGACATCAATATTAAAAACCGCTATTATTTCGTTGTCAGGTACAACAACATTACCACCTAAATGAACGTACATAATTTCCTCCTTAATCAGGCATTATTACTCCATCTGAAATTAAAAAGTATTTGTCGCCTTTTATATCATCTTTTTCCGTATGTGTTATAAATGTCTGGCAACCAGTGACTTTATTTAAAATATATCTTCTTCTATTTAAATCCAGTTCTGACATTACATCATCCAATAAAAGTATTGGATTTTCGTGGTTCTCAGACTTAATCATTTCATGTTCAGCTAGTTTAAGACATAAAGCTATTGTCCTCTGCTGTCCCTGCGATGCATAAATTCTGGAATCATGACCATTTACATATATTTTAATATCATCTCTATGAGGCCCGTATCTAGTATCGCCATATTTTATATCTATCTCTCTATTTAATTTCAACTTATTGCTTAGTGATTCTTTTATGTACTTTATATCGTCAATTTTATCCATAACATTGCTCCAATAACAAATCTCAACTTCTTCATCTGATATATCATGCAATATCTTTTTCACAATTAAGTTAAGATTATTAATGTACTGTTTCCTGTACATCATGATTTTAGACCCATAAATCGAAAGCTGTTCATCCATTATATCGAGAAGCTTTAAATTCTCACTTTTAAATTTTATATTTTTTAATACTTTGTTTCTATTTGCTAAAACTTTGTTGTACTGTATAATATCGTAAAGGTAATTTCTCTTAATCATTGATATTGATGCATCCATATACCGCCTTCTTATAAAAGGACTGCCTTTTACAATGTTTAAATCGTCTGGAGAAAAAATTGTAGTAAGTATAACTCCAATAAGCTCTGAAATACTTTTTATCTTATTGTTGTTTACTTTAAAAAATCTGTTTTGATTCAATTTATAACCTGTTTCAACTGTTATTTCTTCATTGTCTATATCAAATATACCTTTTATATAATAGTAATCACTGTTAAAATTTACCATATCTTTGTTTTTGCTATTTCTAAACGATTTGCCAATGCTTAAGATCCTTATACATTCTAAAAGATTACTTTTACCCTGTGCATTTGTTCCATATATTACATTAGTTCCAGCGGAAAATGTTACCTTTTGTTGTCTTAAGTTCTTAAAATTGTCAATTGTAAGCTCTTTCAAATACACTTATTCCTTATCCTTTCGTTATATCGAAAATAGCATAATCTTAATACATTGTATTTATATTACAAAATTATAAATTCATGACCATTGACAACTACAATATCACCACTGCGCAACTTCTTGCCTCTTTTAAGTTCAATATTGCCGTTTACTTTTACGAGCCCATCTAATATCATTTGTTTACCTTTACCGCCAGTTTCTACAATACCTACATATTTCAAAAATTGATCAAGCGTAATATAATCCGTGTCAATTTTTACCTCTTTCATAATATCTAATCCTTTCAATACTAACCATTTAATTTTACAGGCAACACCATGTATAAATAATCATCATCTTCTACAGGAGTTATTATCATGGGGTTTATGCTGTTAATCATGTTCATTTTAATTTTTTCAGAATCAATTACCCTCAATGCTTCTAATAGATACCTGGAGTTAAATGCGATCTCTATCAGATTTCCTTCAATATCAATATTTACACGTTCAGACATCTTTCCTTTTTCTGAATTTGACGATATAATAAGTTCCCTTTCATTAAAAGTGAACTTTATTAAATTGCTTTTATTTGAAGCTAATAGCGATGCCCTATCTATGGCACCTATTAAATCATCTTTTTCGATAATGACTATCGACTTAAAGTCTTTTGGAATGACTGCCTTATAATTCATATAATTCCCATCTAGAAGCTTTGATATAACCTTTGTATCATTAATTTCAAATAAAATCTGATTACCAGTAAAAGACACATACACATTATCATCATTATCTTCCATTATCCTAACAAGCTCATTCGCAGTCGTACCAGGTATGACAACACTAAAGTCGTCGAATTCTTTTAACAAAAGATCTTCTGATATATATTTTTTTATAGCCATGCGATATCCATCCAGCGCTACCATGTTTATCGTATTTTTACTTATCTCCATAAGTATTCCTGTTAAAATAGGTCTTGTCATATCTTGTGCAACACAGAATGAAGTCATTTTAATCATTTCTTTTAAGACATTTTGATTTATGCTAAAAGTTATTTCTTTCAAAACTTCCGGTATTTCAGGAAATTCTTCTGAAGAATTGCCTGAAATTGTAAATTCTGATAATCCACACTTTATATTCACTATATAATCTTGGTCAGTTGTAAAGTAAATGGTGTTTTCTGGAAGTTTTCTTACGAGATCAGAGAAAACTTTTGATGACACGACAATACTTCCCTCTTCGACAATTTCAGCATCAACTTTACATTCAATACCTATTTCCATATCTGTTGAATACATGACTAATTTATTGTCTTTTGCAGTTAAAAGTATCCCTTGGAGAATAGGTAGGGTGGTACGGGGGGTTACCCCTTTTATAACTTTATTTACCGCATTTAATAATGAAATTTTATCACAAGAAAATTTCATAAAAAATTTCGCTCCTTTTAAGCATATTTTATAAAAATAAGAATATATATAAATATAGTAGTAGTAATAATAGAGCTTGTTAATATGTGAAAAAGTATTTTAATATGCGTAGCGACAAGCTTCGACATTTGTTAACAAATTTGTTTAAACAGTGAAAAATTATTAACAATATCAACAAGCTCAAAAAAAATAATGTTATTAACAGTTTATTAATGTGGATATGTTAAAATCCTTTTATTCGTTTTTTAAGCTCTTCTATCTGTTTATTTAATGACTCATCTTCTTTAATGTCGTTTGAGATTTTATCGTACGCGTGTATTACTGTAGTATGATCTTTACCGAATTCTTCACCTATCTTTGGCAATGACAAATCAGTCATTTCACGGGCTAAGTACATTGCAATCTGCCTTGGAAATGCTATTGTCTTTGTTCTTTTTTTCGATATAAAATCCTCATATTTTATATTGTAATATTTACATACTTCTTCTTGTATCAGTTTAACCGTTATTTTTCTAACTTTGTTTGATATTATGTCTTTTAGTGCATCCTTTGCAAGATCAAGATCGATATTTGCCTTTGTAAGTGATGAAAAGGCAACAATTCTTATTAGTGCACCTTCTAATTCTCTTATATTAGAAGGAATTTTTTCTGCTATATATATAAGTACATCATCAGGTATATTTAAGTTTTCGTTTTGCGCTTTTTTCTTTAAGATAGCTATCCTTGTTTCAAAGTCTGGCGGCTGAATATCTGCTATGAGTCCCCATTCAAATCGAGATCTTAGCCTGTCTTCAAGTGTTGGTATCTCTTTTGGAGGTCTATCACTTGAAACTATGATCTGTTTATTTGCTTCATATAATGTATTAAATGTGTGGAAGAATTCCTCCTGTGTCCTTTCTTTTTTAGCGATGAATTGTATATCATCAATTAGAAGAATATCCATACTTCTATATTTATTTCTAAATTCTTCGTTTTTGTCATCTTTTATAGAGTTAACAAGCTCATTTGTAAATGTCTCAGATGTAACATACATTATTTTTGTATTGCTGTTGTGCTCTAGTACGAAATGACCTATTGCATGCATTAAATGCGTTTTGCCAAGGCCAACCCCCCCATATATAAATAATGGATTATATGCCCTTGCAGGTGATTGAGCTACGGCTAAACATGCAGCATGAGCCAGTTTGTTGCTGTTCCCAACCACAAATGTGTCAAATGTATATTTAGGATTCAGCATATTGGAAACAATTTTGTCTTTGTCGTTTTTATACTGGACTGTTTCCTTTATCTTTTTATACTCTTCTTCATCTTCAGAGACTATTTTTATTTCTATGTTTTTATTAGTAATAGATTTTGCTGCATCGTATATTACGTTTAAGTATCTTCCGTTTATTATGTTTTTGGTAAATACATTGACAGTTGATAGTACCAGTATATTGTCTAAAAGAGCAACTGGCTTTAAATGGACAAGCCAAGTTGTATAACTGGTAGACGTCAGCTCACTTTTTAATTTTTCAAATATTGCATCCCACAATGTGTAACAATCTTCATACATTTTGTGACCTCCTACAAATATAAACAAGCTGTTAATAAAAATTAATTTATTTATGTTTATATCGGATAAATGTTGATAAAATTTGTTTAAAAGGAAAAAAAAATATCAACAATGTATCATTGTTTTTTAGTTATAAATATACTGTGTATAAAGTTTTGTTTA